>NZ_CP073159.1:617603-926405 GCF_023035815.1 Borrelia parkeri | reverse complement strand
TAGTTTAATTGTTAATAGTATAAAATATTATTATTACCTTCCTTCCATCCATAAGAAAAAACCGTTCTTTATTCCTTAATAACATGTTACAATTTCTTACACACACAATGAAAAATTCAATACTTATATCACTACACTTATTAATAATATATACCCATGCATGGAGTGAAAAATTTAATAATGAAAATATAAAACCACTACAAATAGGTATCATTCAACACAATTATATAAATTTAACTTCTTATAATCAACATTACAAATATTACGCTTTCATTGGAATAACCATAACTTACAATGAATGGATTGATTTCAATATCATCCCCATTCACTTTTATCCATACGATCCAACTTCATTCTCAAATGTCTATTTTACTCTATCTATTTCTCTTTATATATTGAAATATCAAATACACATATATTCTTTCATTATCAATATCTTAGTAGGTACTCAATTACCTATAGCCCTTAGAACTTCCATTATTACTGGTAATAATATCTCTGCTTTTCTTTTCCCTGTATTACCTTTTGTCTCTGTTAAACTTAACATTCCAATTAATAATTTATTCTCTATCCTCTCTACATTTTCTTCTTCTCTACGTGAGTATTTTTTAGTCGATATAGCTATTACCTTTCCTATCTAATCATAACAATACTGATTATTGTTAATAAGAATTTCCTTTATACAAAATTAAAAATATTCATTCTTCTACATTAAGTTTCTTAAACCCTTCTGGAATAAGCACAACATCAATACCTGAATTTAGTGATTTCTTAATCGCATGCCCCAAACTAAAATTATTTACAATTGCACCCATATCATATGCATCTGTCATGATAATACTAAAGATATTCAGATTATGTCTTATAATATCTACAATATCTTTTGACATACTACTTACATCTCCGGAAATCTTAGGAACAAGTACATGCCCAAGCATAATAAATTTTGCTTCCTTTCCAAAAAGAAATGGTATAAAATTATTTACCATTAAAAAATTTTTACTATAAGGTAATAAGGCTAAATCTTTATGGGTATCTACTTTTGTGCCTCCAAGTCCAGGAAAGTGTTTAACCACAGCAAACACACCTTCCCTTTGTATCCCATCAATAAATGCCTCTACCATAAGACCAATATTATAAGATGAATACCCAAAAGTTCTGCTACCTAAAGGGCTCTTTGGAGAAAATTTAGCATCTGCTACAGGTGCCATATTTACATTAATACCAAGTCGTCTAAGCTGTTTCCCAAGAATTTCACCAATCTTATATGCAAGCTGAGAATCTCCGGTCTTTCCAACAGATTCCATAGCAGGAAAATTATAAACTCCCAATTTTTTATTCTCACTAGCTCTACTAACTAGTCCTCCTTCTTCATCAACAGCAATCAATATGTCAGAACCAAGATGTCTCTTTATCTCTTCAATCAACTCTTTAGTTTGTTGTGCATCCTTAAAATTTTCTCTAAATAAAATAATTCCTACTGGATTTATCTCTCTTAGTTTATCAAGGTCTTCTTTACTTAGTGCTTGCACAGCACTAGGATTAGCAACATTCCTAATGCCAATAAAAAAACAACGTCCCCTCAAAATGTTATTAACATTAACTCTTCCTAAAAATTCATCAATATCTACAAGATCAAATTTATCATTTTCAAAATAATCATAATCTATATCAGGAATGGAGCCTAGTAAAACCAAACTAGACAACAAAAGACCAAATAACACAAATCTAAACATCCCACTTACCTTGCCTAAATACCAAATCATATTTATTCTTCAATGCATTATTAAGAGCATAATTTAAATATCTAGCAATATCAGAAATAGTACCCGAAATTTTATCATTCATGTAATTACTCATAATAAGCGTATTAACAAATAATTTTGCAGGAAGAAACCTATCTTCTCTATTGACCTCAAAAATTAATGGATTATCTAATATTCTTATAACTTCCCAAGTTATTTGCTCAATTGCAGTATATCTACCAATCTCTTTATCCTGTTCAATAATTCTCATAGGCATATCTGATATTATTTTATCCATATTTTCTATCAAATATTCTAAATTAAAAAGACCTGTAGCACAATTAAACAAAATCCTATCACCTCTACATTCAGCTTTAAGTACAGCTTCTTTAGAAATAACACTACCAATATCAACACATGTTAAATTATTATCATCATCCAAGACTAAAACCCCACCCTTTGTATCTAGTGGGGTTTTAATACTAAATTCAAAGCCAGAAGAACTATTAGTTATAGCCATTATGGCAAGAGTCTGTAAATTAACAGTAAAACCAATATTATCAACATTACCAATGTACACAAATTTTTTTCCAGAATTATAAAGTTTTAAATAAATATCTCTTAAAACTTTAAAATTTTGACCATGACCAGCGGGTAAAGCCAAAAAAGTTCTCTTGCCATTACTACAATAGCTAAAATATTCATATTGACCATCATCTAATTTATTATAACAATAAACCAAAGGCTGAATCGCTGTCAAAATATCTGCCCTTTGAAAACCACAAGAATTCAAATCTTTAATCAAATTATCATCAAAAATATTATCTAAAAATTTAGAAATCGGTTTATAAGTCTTAAAACTTGTCATCTGAAAAATCGAAGGCTTAACACTCTTACCATAAATCTCACAATATCTCTTAGAAAGCATTAAAAGATGTCGTATTTTTAATGCTAAAAATGAAAATCCATAACTACCATCCCTATTAACATATGCAGGTGTTATTCCCTTTGGCAAATGCCCAAAAAAACTCCTGGCTTCAAGTATTTTATCTTCATATAAAGAATACAATTCCTCATTAAAATCGTTATTTTTCAGTATATCAAAATAACTAGTCGCAGAACCCCCATTTAAAATACCAAACGAGAGATAAGGATAAAGAAATAACCCTAGTCTCTCCAAATCATCACCAGTAAAAACATAAAAATTACTTTCTGATGAAACCGAAAACTTTGTAAAATCATCAATATATTTTTTCAAATTATGTTCAACAAGTTCCTTTTTAAACTTGAATTTAACAGAATTATTAGCAAGACTTAAAATACTGCCATGACTCTCATCAGGAAAATTCTTAACAGATATGCTTAAAGTTTTAAGTTTATGCATATTAAGCATATCAAGCATTTTTTTAGAAAAATTTTCATCGATTACTTCATACATACCAAAACCTCATTTGAAGACAAGGTAAACAAAAATTAACATATTATAAGAAGCACCATCAATAATGCTTATTGTAATAGAATATGTTACTATAATCATAGTACTATAAATAAAGGCAAATATTAAATTAAAATATACTAATGAAGGGGAAAAGATGCTAAAAAAGTATATATTAAATATGACAAATCTAAGAGACGCTATTAATGAAATGATACTTTCTCCTTCAGGATTTAGAAAGATATTTGCAAAATCAAAAAATGAAAATTCAATAGAATATGAAATCAATGATGACGACAAAATATTGGTTGCTCTTATAACCCTTACAATATCAAATTATTTTAAAGATAAACCAAAAAAATATATCAATGTTGGATTAGATTCAAGAGCAACTGGAATTATAATCTCAGAGATTATAATTAAAACCTTAATTTTAAACAATAACAATGTAAATTTTTTTGGAATACTCCCAATACCAGAAATCTTAGCTTATACAAAAGAACATCAAAATTCAAAAGGATTTATATACATTTCTGCCAGTCATAATCCTACAGGATATAATGGCATTAAAATTGGATTAAATGATGGAGGCGTGCTAAATTCAAATGAAATAAAGAAAATAATATGTCAGATCAGATCCAACATTGAAAATGAAACTTTAATAAACAATCTAATAACAAGCTTACAAAAGTTTAATACCAATGCTCTGCACTTAAAAACATATGAAGCAATTATCACCTCACAGGCTAGACATAAAACACAATCTTATAACTCATATAAGTCATTAATGCAGCAAATAATATATTCAGACACACATAATCAAAAAAATATTGACATACTAAAAAAAACTATCAAAAAAGAACCTATAGGAATCATAGGAGAGATGAATGGTAGTTCTCGCATTAACTCAATTGATAGGGAAATGATTGAATCTTTGGGAATAAAATTGGAATTTTATAACACAGAAATTGGTATCTTTAAGCATGGGATGACTCCTGAGGGGGCATCTTTAAACATGTGTAAACAAATATTAGAACAAAAATTTAAGAATGACAATTCTTTCAAGTTAGGATATGTCCCTGATTGTGATGGAGACAGAGGCAATTTGGTCGCAATTTTAAAAAAAGAACAAGCAAGTATCATTACACCACAAAAAATATTTGCACTCTCAGTACTCTCAGAGCTTAGCTACCTTTACCATACGGGAATTAAAGACAATTTAGCTGTCGTAGTTAATGATGCAACCTCACTAAACATTGAAAAAATAGCCTCGTTATTTAACAACACAAAAGTTTATAGAGTTGAGGTTGGTGAAGCTAACTTAACAGAAATGGCTGACCTTTTACGTAAAAAAGGATTAATAGTAAAAATTTTGGGAGAAGGATCAAATGGAGGAAATATTACATACCCTTCAAAAGTAAGAGACCCACTAACAACTCTCTTTAGCATCATAAAATTGCTTAAAATTAAAAATCTTTACAAAATATGGTGCTCAATATCTAAGAATTCATATAATGAACACTACACTCTTGAGGATATATTAAAGACAATCAATTTTTATAGCAATGTAGAAGTATCATCAGAAAAAGCCATGCTTAAAATAAAAGTAGAAAATCAAGAAATACTAAAAACCAACTACGAAAAATTATTAGAAAAAGAATTCAACAATAATAATACCGTATTACACAAATTACCAATACATAATTATGAAATTATAAATTATGAGGGTATCAAGCAAAACATCTCTAGAACAGGTGACTCATCAGGGGGGCTTAAAGTTTTATTTAAAAATAATAAACATGAAATAATTGCTAGTTTATGGTTCCGTGGTTCAAAAACAGAACCAATATTTAGAGTATTAAGTGAGGTCATATCTGAACATAATGATTTACTATATCCTCTCTTAGATTTTCATACAGATTTAATACACTCGGCTAACTCTTTAATCTAATTAACATATATAAATGATGACACAAAACTTAAAACAACTTGATTTATTATAGTTAATGATGTGGTACAACCTACGTACTTAGATTATTTTTTAAAATTTTCTCTACATTTTTCCTCACTCCATGCCACGTCTTTGATATCCCCATTAAATTTTTAGCATTTTTTATAACTTCTACTGCAACTTTTCTAGTTTTACTTGTACCTTCAAATATTATTTCATCAATATAACCTTTTTTAGCTTCAAAAAATTTTCTTCTCTCTCTAATTGGTATTAAAAATTGATTTAAAACCTCAAAAAGCCTCTCTTTAACTTCAACATCTCCAATTGTACCCTTCCTATACCTAGTTTTAAACTCACAAAGCTCATCAACATTACTATTAAAAAGGTCATGATAAATAAAAACAGGGTTACCATCAACTTCTCCTGGTATATCTGCTCTCACCCTTTTCGGATCTGTAAACATAGACATAACTTTCTTACGCAATGATTTTTCATCATCACTTAAAAATATCGCATTACCAAGACTTTTACTCATCTTAGCCTTGCCATAAATTCCCACAAGAGTCTGAGAATCTGTAAAGACAGCTTCAGGAATTGGAAAAAAATCTCCATAAAGATAATTAAATTTCCTAGCAAGTTCTCTTGTAAGTTCAACATGAGCCTCATTATCACGTCCAACTGGAACTAAATTAGCCTTTGTCATCAAAATATCCGCACTCATAAGAACAGGATAACCCAAAAGTCCATAAGGAACCTCAGATAGTTCAGCAGCAGCACTCATATCCTTTATACTAGGAATCCTTTGCAAACGATTAACCATCACAATCATTGACAATATTAAATTTAATTCTAAAAGCTCAGGTATAGCTGATTGCAAATAGATATTAACTTTTTCAGGATTAATCCCACAAGCCAAATAATCCAAAACCATTTCTCTAACATTAACAGATATTTCATTAATGCTTTTTAAATCTGGTTTTGTAGTAAGAGTATGCAAATCTGCTATAATAATATAAGTCTCATATTCCTCCTGATACTTTAATCTATTAACAATAGACCCGATATAATGCCCTAAATGAAGAGAACCTGTAGGTCTATCTCCTGTAAGCATAACTTTTCTATGCAAACTTAACGCTCCTTATTATTATCAACACTTAAGATCTTTGAACCACTTAAAAACACAGAAAAAGGTTTTAAACACGCTATATTATCTACTATTACTTTTATAATTACTGTAAAAGGATAGGCTATTAAAAGTCCCACAATGCCCCAAAGCCATCCCCAAAAGAAAAGAAAACAAAGCAGCAAAAAAGGAGAAAGATCAAGTCTATGTCCTTGCATCTTAGGCTCAAGAATATTCCCAATCAACATTTGAACAAATGTATTATATATAAATATATAAAAAACTAAATTTAAATTAGGATAAAACTGTACTAAAGCAGCTATCATAATAAAAAAAACTGCCAAAATTGAACCTATACTTGGAATAAAATTAAAAACAAATGTAAGCACGGCCCATACACGAGGAAAATCTTGTCCAAACAACTTTAAACCTATAAACACTAAAAACCCTGTAAGAAAACTAACAAAGAGCTTTATTCCCAGATACTTACTAATTTGACTATTTATTGTACTTAAAGCCTCAATAAATATACTCGAAACAGATTGTTTAAAAGCATTTTTAACTTTTATATCAAAAATGTGTATTTCTGATAGTAAAAAATACAACAATAAAAATAACACAACCAAACTGCTTGCAAATCCAATAATCTCATTAGATATCCGAGTTAAAAAAGGATAAATATATTTAGAAAAATCTATATTGCTAATAATAGAACTATCTAACTTATATTTTTCAAGAATATCTACCATAATAAAAATTAACTGCTTCTGATAATAAGGTAATTGATCAATTAAGACAGTAACACTATAATAAACAAAACTAAAAACCAAATAAGAAAATAAAAAAAGAACAAAAAAAATTATAAAAACTATTAAAACTCTTGGAATCTTTAGTTTTTTAAGAAAAGTATAAATGGGATATACCAAAAACCCAAGAACCACTGCAATAGCTAAAGGTTTAAATATTGTTTGTGCTATTTTTAAAATAGCAATTAACATTACAATCAAAGCTACAACATAAAACACAGACTGTAATTTAACAAACTTTAATCTATCAGTTGGTTTTAGCTCTAAAGACATCTCACTTCTCCTTCAATATATCTTAATAATTATGAAAAATACTTAAAAACAGAGTCAAGACTCACTCACGAACATTTGTCAAAATTTAAAATCAATTCATATATTTAAATGAATCTTTTCCATTATCCAATTATATAACTTAGTTCCCTTACTATAATTAGCTTCCGCTAAATCCCCTACTCTTTTCTCTTTAACCAGCCTCTTAGCATTTTCATCATTTCCATGATAAACCGTCAATGTATTTTTATAATGATTTAAACTGTTATTCAAAATTTCAAAGGCTGGAATATCATTAAAACCATCTGCAATATAAAACATATTTTCAAAAGGAATCTCTCTTCTACCTTTAGGAATCCTCTTATTAATTTTATCATAAGATCCCTTATTTAGCTCAAAAATTACCCGGGTTTTTATTGTATGATCTACAAAATAACATACGCTACTTAAAACAACATTTCCTGAAAACTTATTATCTAAATTCTGATAAAAAGGCATAAGGTATGTGTCTATAAATTCACAAGCCCAAACCTTAGTAACATATGGAGCAATACTACTGCCCAAAATCATCTGCCTAAAACCACTTGAAACAATATAAATATTTATCACAGTATCTGATTTCTTTAAACTTCGATTTATTTCATCGATTTCTTTAAACAAAGAAAGAACTCCTTCAAAAAATCTCAATTTTGAGCCCAATTCAAATAATATTTTATTATTTAAGCCTTTAAAAATACCTTCCTTGACATATGTTAAAAAATGTGACAAATATATCATTTCATTAGCAATGATATTAAAATGATTTTTGTTATAAGTAATAGATAATTTTTTAACTTCATCCCAAAATAAACTAGCATCAACATTATACTCATCAAAAAGTACCTGTTGCATATTACCATAAATTAAAGTGTCATCAAAATCAAATATCAAAGCTATAATCTTTTCTTTTTTACCCATAAACAAAAAATAAATTTAAATTAACATTAACTTGTATTACAATATATATAACTATAAATATATTGAATAAAAATGATTATGATAGATATAAATAGTATAAATCAAATAAAAGATATTTTCTCTAAAGTATTAGATGTAACTTTAATCAGCATTTTAGTTTATTATATCTATAAAAATGTCATTAATTCTTATTCTGTAAATTTACTAAAAGGAATGATCATCATTACATCTATTGGTATCGTGTCTTATTATTTCAACTTATACACAATAAATTGGCTATGTTTTATTAGTAGTTTTTTGTGATTTAATCCTCCTAAGCTCATAGAAAACAAATTTTTCTGTAGCATTTGCCAGCCAGTTCATTTATCATTTCTAAATAGATAATTTTTTGCATATCTATAATTTGGAACAATAGACAAGTCTCTCTATATTATTATTATTATTATTTATTTAGGCTTTTCTTAAAAGATCTTATCTCTTAATTGACTCTTGTTCAAGATCAGATTAAGCAATAAGATTATTATATACCTCATTAAAGCATTTATACGAACTAAAATATGAAAAATTTTTCTGCAATAAACTCAAAAAAGCTAGTAGATCTGCATAATGCCCGATCCCTTTATTTGCTAATCAGGTTATCCTTTCTTCATTTTCAAATTTCACATTAATATTTAAAATCTTTAATCTAAGGTTTTGGATTACTCAAAGCTACCTCTTAGAGTCTATCTAGTTATCATCGTGCCTCCCACACCATTTATTCCTTCAATAACTTTATTCAGTGATGTAATAATTGCCTCCCTATTTCCTTTAGACTTTACAAATCCAATACTTGCCTCTACTTTAGGCAACATAGACCCTGCTGCAAAATGTCCTTCTCCTATATATCTCTCTAAATCAACAACATTTACCTTGTCAAGTAAAATTTCATCCTTTTTGCCAAAATTTAATGCTACCTGATCAACAGCAGTAACTATCAATAACTTATCTGCTCCAATATCTTGTCCTAATCTAGATGACGCAAAGTCCTTATCAATTACTCCATTTATTCCTTTAATAATTCCTATGTTATCTCTTATAACAGGAATACCACCACCTCCACACGCAATTACTATAAATCCTTTGTTCATCAATTCACTTATCTCTTCAATTTCTATAATCTCAATTGGCTTAGGCGATGCTACCACGCGCCTATAACCTCTTCCACTATCTTCTCTTAAAATATATCCCTTACGTTCAAGCTCTTCCGCTCTTATCTTATCATAAAATGGTCCAATAGGCTTGCTAGGTTTCTTAAAACACTCATCTTCTTTATCTACCAAAACTTGCGTAAGCACTACTACTACTCCCCGTCTAATTCCTCGCTTACACATCTCATTCCGCAGTGCCTGCTCAATATAATACCCTATCATCCCTTGACTCATACCAACACACACATCAAGCGGTGCCAATGGGGTCTCTTTACACATCTCATTCTCTAGCAAAATCCTTCCTACTTGAGGGCCATTACCATGACTAATAATTACCTCATAACCATACTCTATCAAATCTACTATCTCACATACACTGCTCTCTATTTTTGCCAATTGATCACAAAATGTTCCTTCTCCACCTTCTAATGCATTCCCCCCAAGACTTATTACAATTCTTTTACTCATACATACTCCCTAATTTTTTATAAATATACATTTGCCATTATCACTAAAATACATATTACAAATTCAATCACAAATATTGGCATTACAAATTTAAACCAACTACCATAACTAATTCTTGCTATACCCAATACAGCCATTATAACTCCACTTGTTGGTGTTAATAAATTAACTAGACCTGATGCTGTTTGCATACCCAACACAACTGATGACCTTGGCATGTCTAAAAAATCAGCCAATGGAGCCATCATTGACATTGTCAAACTTGCATGTCCTGATGATGAAGGAACAATAAACCCTATACACATTTGTACAAGTTCGTTTAACACTATAAATAGACCTTTAGGTACTCCATATAAAAATTCTGATGCTGCATTTAATATAGTTCCTGTAATCATTCCCTCATCAGCTACTATCATCACTCCTCGAGCCATGCCTATAATAAGCGCTGCTGTCATCATATCTTTAGCTCCCTCTACAAAAGTTTCCCACATCTTTAATTCGCTCATTTTACATATAAACGCTGATAAAATTGCTGTACCAAGATATAACATCGTCATCTCTTGCATCCACCAACCAAGCTCCAAAATACTATATATTAAAAATACAATCATCACTCCATATAATACCAATACCATCTTTCGTCTATTTGTAAATTCAGGCATATCATTTTCCTTATCCCCCATCTTACCTTTAACAAATAGATTATAATGCCCTTCCCTTTGTTCATACACTATAGACCTCTTAGGATCATTCTTTACCCTAATCGCATATACCAACACATACACTATAGCTACAGACACAGAAACTATATACAAAATAATACGGAAATAAAAACCATCCTTTATTTCAATACCAGCTATCGCTGATGCTATACCTGTAGCAAATGGATTAATAGTAGATGCCATGGTTCCAACACCAGCTCCCAATCCAATAATTGCAACAGCTACAATATTATCATAGCCCAAGGCTATTACTAATGGAATCATAATAAGATAAAATGGAAGTGTCTCTTCATACATACCCGTTGTAGTTCCTCCTATGGAGAAAATAAACATCATAAATGGTATCAAAAGTTTATCCTTATTTCCCATTTTTTTAATTGCTGCAGCTATCCCTGCATCAACCGCACCGGTTCCTAAAATCACTCCATAAGCTCCACCAACAATCAAAACAAATACAATAACTTCAACAGCATGCTCCATTCCTTTAGCCATTGCTGTTAAAATAATAAAAATACCATCTAAAAATCCCCGAGAAGCCCTTTCTACTGTATGATAAGTTCCCGCCACAACAACTTCTTGTAAATTTCCATTAACTTCCCTCGTTTCTTTAGAAAATTCACCAGCAGGAACTATATAAGTTAATATAGTCATAAACACTATTAAAGAAAATACTATCGTAAAACTACTTGGTATTTTATTCTTCTTAACCATCTTATCTCTCCTAATAAATTTACATTTTTCTAATCTAAATTTATAACTAATTATCCCAAAGTTCCAACCATTACAGCCTTAATAGTATGCAACCTATTCTCAGCCTCATCAAACACAACAGACTGACTACTTTCAAAGACATCATGTGTAACCTCAATA
The DNA here is from genome assembly GCF_023035815.1 of Borrelia parkeri. Taxonomy (NCBI): domain Bacteria; kingdom Pseudomonadati; phylum Spirochaetota; class Spirochaetia; order Spirochaetales; family Borreliaceae; genus Borrelia; species Borrelia parkeri. The sequence continues at coordinate 914,871 of NZ_CP073159.1, read as the reverse complement.
CCTTCAAGCCCATATTTATCAAATATTTCATTACCAAGCACCGTATTCAAATCATGAAAAGCTGGTAAACAATGCATAAATATAGCATCTTCTTTTGCCAATTTCATAAGCTTACTATTAACTTGATATGGTTTTAACAGTTTAATTCTTTCATTCCAATTAGTCTCACCCATAGACACCCAAACATCAGTATAAACAATATCTGCATCCTTCACTGATTCCTCAAGAGAACTAGAAATAGTAATATTACCGCCACTCTCAGCAGCTATCAATCTTGTCTTGCTTACCAATTCTGGATCTGGGAAAAGTTCTCTTGGCGCAAATATTCTAAAATCCATTCCCATAATAGCACACCCTTCCATTAAAGAATTAGCAACATTATTTCTACCATCGCCACAAAAGACCATCTTCAAATTTTTCAAACATCCCTTATGTTCTTCAATAGTCATAAAGTCAGCAAGTACTTGTGTTGGATGGGCAACATCTGTTAACCCATTATAAACCGGAACATTAGCATACTTAGCTAAATCCTCAACTGCTTTTTGAGAAAACCCTCTAAATTCAATAGCATCATACATTCTTCCTAATACCCTTGCGGTATCAGCTATCGACTCCTTTTTACCTATCTGACTACCGGATGGCCCCAAATAAGTAACATGGGCTCCTTGATCATAAGCAGCAACCTCAAACGCACATCTTGTTCTTGTCGAGTCCTTCTCAAAAATTATAGCTATATTTTTTCCTTTCAGTTTTTGTTCTTCAAATCTTGCATACTTAGATTTTTTCAAACTATGAGACAAATCAAGTAAATATCTCACATCTTTTTGAGTAAAATCTAAAAGCCTTAAAAAACTTCTCTTTCGTAAATCATCTCGTAAATCATACATAAATATTTCCTCCATTAAACTAAATATCTTCCCTTATTAAAGGCATAGACATACATCTAGGGCCTCCTCTTCCTCGTGAAAGCTCACTAGAAGGTATTTTATAAACTTTAATCCCAAATTCCTCAAGCAATCTATTAGTTACATGATTCCTAGAATAAACTATTACTTCTCCAGGTGCTATTGCTAAAGTGTTAGCACCATCATTCCACTGTTCCCTTGCTCCATGAATTAAATCCCCTCCAGCACACTTTATCATATTAACCTTACTTCCAAGATAGAAGCCTAAAATATCCTCCAATTTAGCCTTTTCACTTTTAACTTTAATATTGCCAGAACCCAAATCATAAGTCAAAGCATAAATGGTAAATTTCATATCATCACTAGTAAAACTTGTAAAAGTAGTATGATCTATTTGAGTAAAAACCGTATCTAGATGCATATAAGCCCTACTTTGTGGGATTTGAAAAGCTAAAATAGTACTAAAAGATGTTTTTTGTTCAAAAAGTTTACGGGCTACTTTTTCAACAGATTCAGATTCAGTTCTCTCAGAAACACCAATAGCCAAAACATCACGACTTAGAACTAACTCATCCCCACCTTCCAAGGTGGTATCTTCATCTCTAGTATACCATATAGGAACATTGTCTCTATAAATAGGATGGTATTTAAAAATATACTCTGCAAATATTGTTTCCCTACGTCTAACCCTAGTTTGCATCCTATTTATTGTTACACCATGACCAATACTCGCAAAAGGATCCCTCGTAAAGAGTATATTGGGCATAGGATCAATAATTAAAGGATATTCACTGTTTACTAAAGAGTTCAGAGAATCAGATTTATAATTTTTAAGATCATCCCTTGTAACCCCAGCTATCATTTTTGAAATCATGTCATTAACAGACATATTATAAAAATAATTTTTCAAAGCTTGGGTCTTATTCTCAGTCCTAATCCCTGCTTCAAGAATAAATTGTGATATAAATTGATCTTTGAGACTATCACACTGAGAAATAGTTTCACTAATTAAATCCTCAATATAGACAACTTCAACTCCATTATTTCTTAAAATATCCGCAAAAGCATCGTGTTCTTGCCTTGCCACTTCAAGATAAGGAATATCATCAAACAATAACCTTTGCATTATTGAAGGAGTCAGATTTTCCAATTCTTCTCCTGGTCTATGTAGCAACACTCTCTTTAAACGACCTATTTCTGAGAATACACTTATTGGTTTTAAATACTGCATAACAAAAACCTCTATTTTTTATAAAAAAGTTTAAAAATTTTAAATTTATTATACTTGGTTAATATATTAAAACTTAAACGACAAAAAATCAACATAATTAAAACTTATAAAAAACAAACAAGCTTAATACTTAACTAAATATGATAAAATATTGATATGCAACATCTTACATATATATTCAATTTAATAAGTTTCTACCTAATATGTTCGTGTTCTTTATTTAGCAAAAGTGATCAACAAAATTACGGTTTAAATACTATCCTGTTAACCCATCACTATCCACCTAATCATGCCCTCGTAACTAATATGACATATACTACATATCACATACCATCACATCTAATAGATACAATATTAGAGCATACAAGATCTCCCAATTTATTAAAAACATTAGCAATAGACTTAAAAATAAGTCCCCAAAAAATAGAAGAAATACAAAACTATCTACTGGCCTATCAAAGACACTTAAATAATTCACAAGAATGGAAAAAATTCATTGAACAAAGCAATATAAATGGATATCTAATCATTAAAGTTGATACAAGTTTTAGAAAAAAATCTGACGAAATTAAACCAAATTCACTTAATAAAAAGTTTACAGAGCTAACAGAAACACAAATGTATTTAGACAAGGAAATTTTAGCATCATTAGAACAAATATTTTACGAAAAAAATATGGGATATATACCCATTGAAAACACTAACTCTTTTTTCCCTCAAGACAGCATAACCAATTATGCTGTCAATAAAGATATAATAAACGGAATAGAATACATGTCTCCTCACATAATAGCAAATCAATTATTAAAAATTAATGATAAACAATATTTCAAGAGATTCATGCTTCATTTACAAATTGACAATAACAAAATAACAGAAATACTGCAAAAACAAACAATTGCTGATGAATACAATAACTCATACTATTCAACAAAATCACAACAAAAATTAAACTCAACAAATAATTACAACTTAATCCCTAATATCATAGATCCAGAAACAGGAATAGAAATAACACCGAAAAAACTAAGATCCATTTTGTCAAATGGAGACATACTGCTAATAAAACCAAAAATAGATTGGACTGACTTTTTCTATTTTTGGCAACACACAGGAATATTTGACGCTGATAAGTATGACAATACAAAAAAAATTGTATTTAAAGGAGAAGACAGCTTCGATATAAAATCAGTAATCACAAGCAATCAAATCAAATTTGACACAGCATCTGTTCAAGGTTCAGGCTATGAAAAACTCACAACTTATATACAATCAAGGATACTAAAAATCTTCTCACCCATAACAGATAAAAGAACTATTCAAAAAGCAATAAATTTTGCTAAAAACAGATATGTTGACAATAATTTTGGATATATGGTTCCCCTGTTGTCTTCTAATATGTGGACTGACTCAATTAATCTTGAAGAAATCCACCATAAAACTTATTGTTCATTAGTAGTTGACAGAACATACAGAATAGCTGGTCTTGATGTCTCAAGAAATTATGAAGTATCTGGTGTAGTGACTCCTGGAGAGATAAATGCAGCTGCTTACGATTTTTATATGTCATACACAATATCAGGAATATTTCCCAGTATGTTACCAAAAAGAGTTATAAAACCAACTCTTAGAGAAAAATTTATTGGGTATAATAGAGAAATAAAAGATTCAATAGAAATAAAAAGTTCAAAAGAAAAAAGGTTTGGTAGATCTTGCAATATAATTAATTCTTGGTGCTTAGGGAGTTAATTCAACATGAAAAAATACTACGCATGCATATTAAACGACAAAAATGAAAAAATGATCTTTACATCTTGGGAAGAATGCAAAAACAAAATTGTAGGACAAAAAAATAAAATAAAGAGCTTCAAAACAAAAGAAGAAGCAAAAAATTGGCTCTCAAGAGATGGAAAGAACGATATCTACCCAGCAGGAATATACTTTGACTCTGGAACTGGAAGAGGCAAAGGAGTAGAAATTAGAGTTGTTAATGAAAAAGGAGTATCCATACTAAACAAAGTAATAGATCAAAATCTAATTAATGATTATAATAATTACTACGTTAAAGATTTTGATGGAATTAGCAACAATTATGGCGAACTTTTAGGATTGTATATTGCACTCAAAATAGCATTACAAGAAGACACAAAGAACATATTTGGAGATAGTAAACTAGTAATTGATTATTGGTCTAAAGGATTTTACAATAAAAACTTAAACAAAAATACTATCAAATTAATTCAAAATGTGACCAAATTAAGACACACTTTTGAAGAAAAGGGAGGATCGGTATTATTGATATCAGGAGACAATAATATTGCGGATCTTGGCTTCCATAAAAGATAAAATAATATTTATATAAAGCAAAACACATGAGAACACAAAATATTTTTAAAATATGCATAATCATACTGATCATAATCTCATGTACTACAATAAAGTTTAAACAAGAATATAAAACAAATTTTAAGATAATAAAATCCAATGCCCAATATATTAATGTAGACAATATTGAGGCAACAGGCGAATACATATATATTGAGTTTACAAATACAAGTGACGAAATTGTAAAAATAAACTGGCAACATACAAATTTAAATTCTAAAAACATCGTTACAACAAAAAATGATACTAAACTAATAAATAACCTCAAAATTTATAAAAATAAATATAAAGAATTATTAATTGGACCAAAAACTTCTCAAACATTTAAAATTTATTTATTAGAGAAACCTGAGCAAAACACTAAGATCTCAATCAATAACTCAAAAATACAAAAACATATATTTAACGAAATTAAATATCCAGCTACTTTAAAACTGAGCATAACAAAAACTAACATTAATCCAAACCAAACCATTGATATTGTAATATCAAGAATCCCAAAAACGTAAAAAAGTTCAAAACTATAAAAAGAATTATTTTAAATAGATAATCAGCTAGTACTATTTATTTCTTAGATTTACGGTTAATTAAAAGTTCATAATTAGTACTTGAATTACTTTCCAACGATGATTTAACAGGTTCAAAGAAATTCCAAGAAATATAAATTGAAAAATTATTTCTCCAAATAGAAGAATACCTACCGCTATTATCCTTTAAAATATCTGGACTTAAACTATACTCCCCGACAAATTGCCAATCATAAAAATTAAATTTAAAGCTCGTACTAATTTTCTTGATTTTAAATAATGAATCCTTTCTATCCTGAATATTAAAGAAATTAAATGACTTAAACAGATCTGCAAACAGATTAACCGTTTCAAGCTCAACCTGTTCCATATATCCTCCAAAATATCTAAAAGTTTTAGTATTAATAGAACGAGTTGAAAAATTCAACTCAAAAAACTTAGTATACCTAAACTTAAAAGTAAACTCAGCCCAAAATTCATTATCAACAAATTTTTGCAAATTCATTTTCCATCCAACATCTGTTCCCAGTCCAATTTTAAATTTTTCATCAAAAAACTTAAAATCATATAAATCTTTTTTATACTGAAAACTTAAAGAATACGGAATAAGTTTAGTTGTAGAGCCTACCTTCGCAAAATCGCTAATCAATTTATCATACTTATACTCAAAATCATTTTTCATAGCAAATTCAAATCTAAAATCATAAGCACTAAACTTAAACGAAAGTTCAGATACCCCATTAATCAAAGGATCATAAGCAACCAGAAAGATAAGCTTTAAATAATCTAAATATCTTGGCTCTATCTTATAATACAAAGCAGGATGCATCTCTAAATTCTTATAAGGAGAAATGGGTTTTAAAGGTTTTAAATTAATAGAAGTATTTTTCAAAACAGACTTCTTCTCGTCTTCCTTAAATTTCTTATCATATTTAATTCCAATACCTACTTCTTGTAACAAATAAGGAAATTCCATCGCAAACTTAAGCTCAGAAGAAGCATATATACTTTCAAAAGTATTCTTCAGCACACCTGAAAGACTAGTAGTAAAAAATCTATAGTCATAAATCAAGCCAAAATTCAATTCTTGATGCAAAGTCTCAGAACTTTTCAAAAAAACAGAATTACTCTTGCCATCCAACATTTTAGAATCTCTATCATACTTTTTATCAAATGAATAAAGAGTAATTTTATTCTCAAACTTAATATTACTCCGAGAAAAAGCAGGATACAGCATAAAAGGCAATAAATTTAAATTAATTTTATTAATAAGTGAATGTTCGCCCTTCTTGTCTTTATCGACTAAATTATAATCTTTGTCTAAAGGATTATACTCAATAGTATTAAGATACAAAACATCTTCAAAAGTAACAATCCGATTATAAAAATCAGCATGAAATTTTAAATCTATTTTATTTTTAATCTCAAACAAATAGGTCTTCACATCATATTTAAACTCCTGGGGAGACTTAAATTTAGAATTATCAAAAAATATATTATTTTTAAAATAAGGATTCATACCCAATCTTATATAAAAAGAATCTCGCTTACTCAGATCATTAGAAACAATTGGCTTGGGAGATAAATAAAAATCTTTGGTTAAATCTTTTTTTTCCTCAAGTTTCTTGTAATTACTTTTATCTTTATCATCCTCAACATTATCTCCAATATTTTTGATCTTGGGTACCATAATTATTTCTTTACCCTTAGAATCAGAAAGAGAAGTCCAACTGTTATTATAAAGCTCTTTCTGAAAATTTAAATCGATATAAGGCAGATAAATTCTCTCCAAATAAAACCATTTTCTAGTTGGATCTTTAATGCTTTTAGGATTTTTACCAAAAATATTCTCATAATTTGCCAATTTAAAAGTAAATCCAAGATTATTTAATCTATAATCAATAAGGGTATTATTATCAAAAGTTCGATTATAAAAAGAAGATAAATTCCAATCAAATGTTCTTATCATCTTTTCTGTTTCTGATGAATCTTTTAGAGGACTTAAAACGGAAAAAAATGTTGCACTCTCTAATCTATCTTTAAAGTCAATCATCACATAAGGATCTGAATAATGCTCAAAAATCAATGAAAAAAGCGCATCACTGATTAAAAATTCAGACTTAGATTTAAGCAAATACCTAAAGGGAACCTCAAATCCAAATATGTCACCCTTATTTATATTATCAAAACTAAAAAGGGAGTAATTGATACTATTACCCTCAAAAGGGCGATAGTCACCGGAGAGATTATGCTTATATAGAGTTCTTGTCAAGCCTATGCCAAAACTACCTTCAAAAGTTTTAAAAAGATCTAAAGTATCACCTAAATTAAAATCAATACCTGAATAAAACCCCAAATTAGAATAAATATCAAAAATCAATTTAACATAGTCTTGATTAACTTTAGAGACAATATCCTCTGCAAAGAAATAAGTTAAATAACCATTTCTAATATAAGGTTTTTTATCTGAATTGTATACTGAATGAAAATCAAAATCTAAAAAAGAAACTTCATCAATATTAGCAGATTTTTTCCCCAGTAAATATACAGTATTAAAAAGAGTAAGACCTTTCCTTGAAGAATATCCTAAAGACGGATTAAAAAACAAACTATCACCTGGTTTAAAAAAGAATGGGATATAGAATATAGGTACTCTTCCTATATAAAACACAGCATTTAAAATACCAAGGTCCCCAGATGGCAAAATCCATATCTTAGAGGCTCTAATAGAATAATAAGGTTCTGGAATCTTACTAGTTGTAATAAAAGCCTCTTCTAAGATATTTGAATCATTATCCAATCTCCTTAAAACTTTTCCCCCAAATGAAACAATATGATCAATTAAATTCTTATTCATTTTCTTTTGAACAATTCCATTTTTGAGAAGAAAATTCTGAGAATCAAAATCAATAAATAATTCACCGCCATAAAAATATAACTTTTCATCAGTACTTAAATCAAATTTATATTCGACATTTCCACTAGAAAAAAGCTTCTTGGAATTTTTATTAAAAATAATTTTATCACCCTTAATATTATGCTTTTTATTCTCTTTAACGTCTTCAATAACAAGATTTACTTTCCCTTTAAATATGATAGTTTCATCCCCAGTAATCTCATAAGTAAAATTTTCAAGATTATCTGTACTCTCAATGATTATTTTATATCTGCCTACATCTTTGCTATCTTTTGAAAAAAGTTCAGGGGATATACCAAATTTTTCCAAAAGTAATGACTTTATCTTAGAAAGATCTTTTTCTTCAATACCTTCTCTTAATGCCCATTTTTTCAAATCTTCATCACTAGAAAGTTCGAGTTCTTTCAAATTAGCTTTTTGCATTAAAGTTAAATTTTTTTTATCTTTTAAACTTTTCTTATCATTAACATCTTGAGCAAATAAGATAAAACAATTAAAAATATTTACTAAAAATAATATTACAAAAGATCTTTTAAAAACATTCCCGTATAGGAACTCTTGCATTTTGCAACCTCTTCAGGAGTTCCAGATACAACAATATTTCCTCCAGATACTCCACCCTCAGGACCTAAGTCTATTATATAATCTGCCTGTTTAATCACATCTAAATTATGTTCTATAAGAACTACAGTATTTCCATTTTGAACAAGCAATTGCAATACCTCTAACAATTTTCTTATATCATCAAAATGCAAACCTGTTGTTGGTTCATCAATAATATAAAAAGTCTTTCCTGTACTCTTTTTGCCAAGCTCAAAAGCCAATTTGATCCGCTGAGCCTCTCCTCCTGAAAGGGTTGTTGATGCTTGACCTAATTTAATATATTCAAGTCCCACTTCTTTTAAAATCTCTAAATAATGATTAACCTTTGGAATATTTTCAAAAAAACTTTTAGCCTCAAGGACACTCATTTCTAAAACATCATAAATATTCTTTCCCTTATACCTAATCTCCAAAGTTTCCTCATTAAATTTTTTTCCCTTGCACAAATCACAGGGAACAAAAACATCAGGCAAAAAATGCATCTGAATATTTAGATATCCATCACCTTGACATTTTTCACAACGCCCACCCTTAACATTAAAAGAAAATCTACCAGCCTTAAAACCTCTTGCTTTAGACTCTGGAAGCTTTGCAAAAAGTTCCCTAATCTCCGTAAAAAATCCAACATAAGTTGCAGGATTTGATCTTGGTGTTTTACCTATTGGTTTTTGATTTACTTGAATAACTTTATCAATTTGCTCATACCCAATGACATCCCCAAAACCATCAAAATAACTTGTATTTGATTTTAACCTACTATCAAGAGCAGGATATAATATCTCATTAAGAAGGGTACTCTTCCCACTACCAGAAACTCCTGTTATTACAGTAAAAACTCCCAAAGGAATACGCACATTAATATTTTTTAAATTATTTTTACTAGCATTTAAGAGTACAATTTCAGCTTTTCCTACTTTACGTCTTATTTTTGGAACTTCTATTTTAAGTTGACCGCTTAAATACTTGCCAGTCACACTATGGTCATTATTTAAAATATCAGATAAAGTTCCATTAGCAACTATTTCTCCACCATAAATTCCAGCTCCAGGTCCAACATCAATAATATAATCAGCGGTACGCAAAGTCTGCTCATCATGCTCTACAACAATTACCGTATTACCAAGTTCTTTCAAATTAACAAGAGTACTTATTAATTTTTCATTATCCCTTTGATGTAATCCAATACTAGGCTCATCAAGGACATAAAGAACTCCAGCAAGAGCCGAGCCTATTTGAGTAGCAAGTCTAATTCGTTGAGCCTCACCCCCTGAAAGAGTTCCAGACATCCTATCTAAATATAAATAAGAAAGTCCAACATCAATCAAAAATTTAAGCCTACTTTTAATTTCTTTTAAAATCTCCCTAGAAATTTTAACATCAAGCTCATCAAGCTCAATCTTATCAAAAAAAGAATAAGAATCTATAACAGAAAGATTACTAAGTTCTTGAATATCTTTACCACACAACTTAACAGACAAAGCCCCAAGACTTAATCGCTTACCTTTGCAAGAATTGCAAGTTTTGCGAGACATTAAACCCTCATAAAATAATCTAGCACTCTCAGATTCAGTTGCAAGATAACGCCTCTTTAAAAGAGGAATAAGGCCCTCAAATTCCTTAGAATAATAAAAACCACCTTTTATTTCTTTACTCTTCATTTCTTTAGATTGATAGATAAAATCTATCTTTTCATTGGCGCCATACAAAATCTTTTTAAGAATATCTTCAGAAATATCTTTTATAGGAGTATCTAAACTAAAACCATAATGTTTAGAAAGTCCCTTAAAAATTGATAAAGCCCAAGACGAACTGGGTTTAAAGGTAATAAATGCATCATCATTAAAAGAAAGCTTAACATTAGGACAAATCTTCTCAAAATCAAAATCAAGTGTAATGCCAAGACCCGAACATTCACTACAAGCTCCAAATGGACTATTAAACGAAAAAAGCCTTGGTTCTATGACAGGAAGAGAAAAACCACACAGAGGACAACTATTATGTTCTGTAAAGATTTTATCTATTTTTTCTAAATCATTTTCAATTTCTACACGTAAATACCCATTAGAAATCGATAAAGCAGTCTCAATAGATTCTGAAAGTCTAATTCTTACATTACTACTCAATTTTATTCTGTCTACTATAATTTCAATATTATGTTTCTTATTTTTATCTAAGCTCAAATTAACAGCGTCTTCTATCAAATAATCTTGAGAATCTACTCTTACCCTACTAAACCCTTGATTTAATATCTTTTCAAGCTCTTTTTTATGAGCACCCTTTGCACCCATAACAACAGGCGCAAATAATATAACCTTAGACCCTTCAGCATAACTTAAAATAGTATTAATCATATTATCTAAAGATTGTTCCTCTATTAAACTTCCATCATTTGGACAATATGGCTTACCAATTTTAGCAAATAGCAATCTATAATAATCATAAATTTCAGTAATTGTACCAACAGTTGACCTTGGATTACTGCTTATTGTCCTCTGCTCAATTGAAATAGAAGGAGAGAGTCCGCCTATATACTCAACATTGGGTTTTTTCATTACTCCCAAAAACTGCCTTGCATAAGATGACACAGACTCCATATATCTTCTCTGCCCTTCTGCAAAAATTGTATCAAAAGCCAAAGATGACTTACCAGAACCACTCTTTCCAGATATCACTACCAAACTATTCCTTGGAATATCAACATTAACATTTTTTAAATTATGCTCTCTTGCACCTCTGACAGTAATTTTTTCTCTCAAGATATAAACTCCTCGCCTTCAAAATTTTCACCCCTTACTTAACAAGCTCTCTTATTTTATCTCGCAAAAAGATAGCATCCTCAAATCTTTCATCACAAACCGCCTCTTCAAGTTTAAACTTAAGTTTAATGATAATATCCTTTTTAGATAATTTGTCATCAGAAATAATTTTTCCAAGGTTATAATCAATGGTTTTATTTTTTAATTCTTTTTCTAAAATATTTTGTACTTTTTTAATAATAGTCCTTGGAACAATATTATTTTTTTTATTGTATTCAATTTGAATATTCCGTCTTCTATTAGTTTCGTCAATAGCCTCTCTCATTGCACAACTTACATGATCGTAGTACATTATAACACAACCATTTGAGTTTCTAGCAGCTCTACCAATCATTTGGATCAGAGAAGTAGTAGATCTTAAAAATCCTACTTTATCAGCATCCAGTATGATAACAAGAGAAACCTCGGGAATATCTAAACCTTCCCTTAATAAATTAATGCCCACAATAACATCAATTTCTGATTTTCTAAGAGATGTAATAATATCTACTCTCTCAATAGCATTAAACTCTGCATGCAAATATCTAGCCTTTATATCAAGACTTAATAAATAATCTGTTAAATCTTCAGCCATTTTTTTTGTCAAAGTTGTAATTAAAACTTTTTCATTTAAAGCCACCCTTTTTTGAATTTCATTATAAAGATCTTCCATCTGTCCATCTGAAACTCTAAGAATAATCTCTGGATCAATCAGACCCGTTGGACGTATTATTTGTTCAGCAATAACACTACTTTTTTCGCACTCTTCAAGTCCAGGAGTTGCTGAAACAAAAACAACCTGATTAATCAAAGATTCAAATTCATGATATTTAAGAGGTCTATTTGCAAGTGCTGATGGAAGTCTAAATCCAAAATTTACAAGATTTAATTTTCTTGAATAATCTCCATTATACATTCCTCTAAACTGAGGCAAAGTAACATGAGATTCATCAATAAATAACAAATAATCTTTGGGAAAAAAATCAAAAAGACAATAGGGTCTATCCATCTCGCTATTACTAAAGTATTTAGAATAATTTTCTATGCCCTGACAAGACCCAGTTTCTCTTAACATTTCAATATCATATTCTACTCTCTGTTTAAGTCTTTCAGCTTCAACAAGCTTACCATTTTCTTTAAAAGAATGATATTGTATTTCTAAATCAACTTGTATTTTAGGAAGAGCATCCAATATATTTTCATAAGGAATAACAAAATAAGACTTAGCAAAAAGAGTAAATTCATCAGTAGATCCCAAAATCTTTTTTGTAAGTGGACTAATCCTATTTATCCTAACAATCTCATCAAAATCTAAATAAATTTTATATGCAAAATCACCATGCTCATTACTAGGCCATACTTCAATGACATCACCTTTAATAGAAAACTTATCATGTTCAAGATTCATAAGAGTTCTTTCATACTGAAGCTTAACAAAAATATCTGCTATCTCTTTAATAGAAATCTTTTGCCCTACAAAAAAAGCATGGGCAGCATTCTTAAAAAATTCTGGAGAACCTAATGCATAAATCGAAGAAACTGTAGCAACAACAATAACATCTCGCCTCCTAGACAGAGATGTTACTGTCCTTATTCTCTTTATTTCAATATCTTCATTAATAGTGGCTTCCTTTTCTATATACAAATCTTTTGACGGAACATAAGATTCGGGCTGATAATAATCATAATAAGAAACAAAATATTCAACTGCATTATCTGGAAAAAAGTCTTTAAATTCCCTATAAAGCTGTGCGGCTAAAGTTTTATTATGACTAATTATCAGAGCAGGTCTCTCTAAATTCCTAATAATATTAGCAATTGTAAAAGTTTTACCGCTACCTGTAACACCCTTTAAAGTCTGATATTTATTATCAAGTAAAATAGATTCCTCAATTTCTCTAATTGCTTTTGATTGATCACCAGCAGGAGAATAATCAGACCTTAAACAAAATTGCATGAAGACCTCAAAGAAAAAAAATCGTAACTCAAAATATAATAACTAATTCTATACTTAATACTTTATTATTCTATAATTTAATTATAGATTCTCAAATAATAAAATAAAGGAAAATAGTATGAAAAATAATAAACTTAAAAAAAAAGTAGAAAAATACATTCAACTTGAACAAAACAAATACTTTAAAGATGAAGCAATAAAATTACTTAATGAAAATAATGAGAGAGAACTGTACAATAGATTTTATAAAGAGCTAGAATTTGGCACCGCTGGAATGAGAAGCCTCATTGGAGCTGGAACATACTATATCAACACATACAATATTACAAAAGCAAGTCAAGGAATTGCCAATTACATCCTTGAAATCACACAAAAACCTAAAGTTGTAATAAGTTATGATTCAAGACATTTCTCAAAAAATTTTGCATATGACGCTGCCGAGATTTTTGCATCAAATGGCCTTAAAGTTTATATATACAAAAATCTAAGGTCAACACCTCAGTTATCATATACAGTTAGAAAATTAGATTGTGATCTTGGAATAATGATAACAGCAAGTCATAATACAAAAGAATACAATGGATATAAAGTATATTGGAAAGGAGGTGCTCAAATAATACCTCCTCATGATACACGAATAATATCAGAAATCAAAAAAGTATCTAATGTTAAAAATACACTTACAAAAGAAGAAAGTATAAATAAGCAAGCAATAATTGAACTTAATGATGAGATTGATATAGCATACATAGAAAAAATAAATGAAGAATTTCCTGATTTCAATAAAAAAAGCAAAAATACAAATTTAAAAATAGCATATACTCCTTTGCACGGGACAGGAGGAACAATAATAAAGGAATTATTTAAAGGCAGTAAAGTAGAACTTTTAATTGAACCAAGTCAAATAATCCCTGACCCAGAATTTCCGACAGTCAATTATCCTAATCCTGAAGAACATACTACCATGTCCAAAGTAATAGAACTTGCAAAAAGAAAAAACTGTGATATTGCATTTGCAACCGACCCAGATGCTGATAGGATGGGTATAGCCTTTAATGAGGGTAAAAAATGGAAAATTTTAAATGGCAATCAAATTGCATGTATTTTAATGAATTACTTATTATCTAGAGAAAAGAATCCTAAAAATGTATTTGTGATAGCTTCTTTCACTACAACACCAATGCTAAATAAGATAGCAAAAAAATATAACTCAACATTATATAGAACATATACAGGATTTAAATGGATAGGGCACTTAATAGATGAGATAAAAACAAAAGAACCAAACAAAAATTTTATTTTTGGATGTGAAGAAAGTTATGGATACTTAATTGGAACTGGAACTAGAGATAAAGACGCATTTTCAGCCATAAAAGGATTTTGTGATTTAATGTTGACATTAAAAAAGAATCAAATAACAATAGGAAAATATCTTCAAGAAATGTACAAAGAGTTTGGATATTATAAAGACTTTATAATTAATAAAAGTTTTCAAGGAAGTAATGGAGAGTTTTTAAGAGAAGAATTAATGTCAAAATTTAGGAACGAAATTAAAAAAAATTTTGCAGGAATTAACATAATCAAAAAATTAGACTATAAAAATTTAACAGAAACCGATATGAATGGCAATGTATATAAAATAACAAAATACAAGCATACTACAAATGCAATAAAAATCTTATTAGAAAACGAAATAGAAATAACCATTAGGCCATCTGGAACAGAGTCAAAAATTAAATTTTATGTATCCATATATTCAAGATACGAACAAAAAAACAATATTTTTGATATAATAAACAGTATAAAAATGGAGATAGAAAAGTATTAATATAGCAGAGAACCTAATAAACCTAGTCGAAGTAGCCGCTAGAGAAGTTGCTAGAAAAAATAAAAATAGAGAAGTTTCAATTTGGCATTTATTAATGTCTATATTAGTTTGTCCAAAAAAATCTGAGATAAAAAAAATAGATACCAAAACTTTAAAAAATATCAAACAAGATACATTATGTGAAATAGAAAAATTAGAAAAAGTTTTAATTGGTACTAATGAAATTATAATTCCAAAGATAAACAGAGAAATTTTCATTCTTATTGAACAAACAAAAAAAGAATTTAAGTCTAAAACTTCAATAGGCATAAAAGAGATTTTTTATCAAATCTTAAAAACGAAAAAACTTCTCAAGAAATATAAACTTAATAAATTAAGCTTCAACTTTAATGAAGAAAATATGATAGCAAGTATAGACAAAATAAGGTTAATTGAAACATATAAAGAATTCGAAGATGAAATAAGACTTACAAATGACTATTTTGAAATTGATAAATACGTTAAAAACTTGACAAAACTTGCAAAAGAAAAAAAACTCAATCCTTTAATCGGTCGTGAAAAAGAAATTCAATCACTAATAAACATACTTGAGCGACGAAATAAAAATAGCACAATTTTAATAGGAGAACCTGGTGTTGGCAAAACAGCAATTGTTGAAGGCCTTGCCATCAAAATTGCAAATAAAGAAATAAAGAACAAACTACAAAACAAAGTAATACTACAAATTGACACTTCTGACTTAGTCTCAGGAACAAAATATAGAGGCGAATTCGAAGAAAGATTAAATAACATAATTAAATCAATTAAAAACAATAAAGATATAATAATATTTATCGATGAAATACACACTCTAATAGGAGCTGGAAACTCCGAAGGCTCTATTGACGCAGCAAATATTTTAAAACCCGTTTTGTCTCGCTCTGCAATACAAATCATAGGTGCAACAACTTATGATGAATATAGAAAACATATTTCTCAAGATAAAGCATTTACTAGAAGATTTCAAACAATATCGATCAAAGAACCTGATGAAAAAGAAACTCTTAATATAATTAATAACATAATAAAAAACTTTGAAGATTATCACGGTGTTACTTATGAAAAAGAAGCCATAGAAAATGTTATCAAGATATCATCACAATATCTAATTAACAAAAGATTTCCCGATAAAGCAATTGATCTAATTGATATTGCCGGGGCTCAAAAAAAGCAAAAAGAAACAAATGAAAAAATAATCAATGTAGAAGATATTAAAAGCGCAACAGATGAACTATTAAATATTAAGATAAAATCTAACATCAAAGAAGAAATTGATACGCTTAAAACAGAAGCAATACACATAAAAGAAAAAATAATTGGTCAAGAATGTGCTATAAATGAAATAATTATAGAAATGGTCAAAACAAAACTCGAAATCAATAATAATACGCAACCTTTAACATCAATATTGCTCATAGGTTCAAGCGGAAGCGGAAAGACAATGATAGCAAAAACAATATCAAGCATCATTATTGAGGATCAAAACTCAATACTAAAGCTAGACATGTCAGACTATAGAGAAGAAACTTCCATATCAAAATTAATAGGAACGAATCCAGGATATACAGGCTATGCTGACGGTGGTATTTTAACAAACAGATTAAAACATAATCCTAGAGCCTTTATTATACTTGAAAATATCGAACATGCTCATAATTCTGTGCTTACTATCATAGAACAAATACTTGAGCACGGAGAGCTAATTAGTAGTAAAGAAGACAAAATATCCTTTAAAAATACCATTATTGTTTTAAGTACATCTATTGGCACCAAAACACTACTTGGCAAGGGAAGTATTGGATTTAAGAAAACAGACAATAATATAAATATCAAAAACGAAATCAACAATGAGCTTAAAACAAGATTCAAATCATCACTACTAGACAAAATACAAAAAAAAATAATTCTTAATATCTTAAAAGAAGAAGACCTCAGCCTAATTTATAACAATTATTGCAAAGAACTCACTAAAAAATTTAGACTAAAGAATATTAAAATAGAGATTGATGACAATCTTAAAAATCATATAATCAACAAATATTATGATAAAAATTCCGGAGCAAGAAGCGTTTTAAATGCAATAAAAGAACAAATAGAAGAAAAAATTATCAATCAAATATTCAAAAATCCCAATATTAATCTAATAAAAATATATTTAGACCAAAATAATATAAAAATTAAACAAAAGGAAATCTTATGTTCAAGAAAGTAGAAAGCAAAGTAAATTTCCCTAAGATAGAAGAAAAAATATTAAAATTTTGGAATGATAATAAAATTTTTGAAAAATCAATACAACAAAGAGAAGGTTGTGAAGAATTTACATTCTATGATGGACCACCATTTGCAACAGGACTTCCACATTTTGGACACTTCGTTCCAAATACAATTAAAGATATCATTCCAAGATATAAAACAATGAAAGGCAAACAGGTTAAGAGATATTTTGGATGGGATACTCATGGTTTACCCGTAGAATATGAAGTAGAAAAATCCTTAAAAATCTCTGGAAGATACGAAATAGAAAAATATGGAATTGATAAATTTAACGAAGAATGTAGGAAGATAGTTCTTAGATATACAAAAGAATGGCAAAAAACAATTTCAAGACTAGGTAGATGGATCGACTTTGAAAACAATTACAAAACAATGGATAC
This sequence comes from Borrelia parkeri, assembly GCF_023035815.1. Lineage (NCBI taxonomy): Bacteria > Pseudomonadati > Spirochaetota > Spirochaetia > Spirochaetales > Borreliaceae > Borrelia > Borrelia parkeri. The sequence goes on along the minus strand of NZ_CP073159.1, from coordinate 897,030 downwards.
AACCTTCATGGAATCTGTATGGTGGGTATTCCAAACACTTTATAATAAAGGTTTAATTTATGAAAGCTATTATGTATTACCATATTCTCCAAAACTTGCAACTCCTCTCTCAAACTTCGAAGTTAATCTCGGTGAATATAAGGAAATTCATGACCCATCACTAACTATAAAATTTAAAATCAAAGATAAAAATGAATACTTACTCGCATGGACAACAACTCCTTGGACACTACCTACAAATCTTGGAATTGCTGTCGGTAAAGATATAGATTACTCTAAAATATTTGATAAGGAAAAAGATGAAATATTTATAATCGGCACAAAAAGGTTAAATCACTATTATAAAGATGAAAAAACATATACAGTAATAGAACAATTTAAAGGTGAATATATTAAAGGAATAGAATATGAACCCATATTTAACTATTTCCTAAACCAACGGGATAAAGGGGCTTTCAAGATTCATACAGCAGAATATGTCACAACTGATGATGGAACAGGAATAGTACATATCGCACCCTTTGGGGAAGAAGACTATAACATACTTAAAAATAATACAAAAACCGACATGATAACACCTATAGATGCCGAGTGCAAATTTACAAACGAAGTAAAAGATTTTGAAGGACTATTTGTTAAAGATGCAGATAATAAAATAATAGAAAAATTAAAGTCAATGAACCTTTTATTCAAACGAGAAAATTTTCTACACAGATATCCATTTTGCTACAGAACAAATTCACCTCTAATTTACAGACCCATAAGCTCATGGTTTGTAAATATTGAAGCAATAAAAGAAAAACTCATAAAATCAAATGAGCAAATAAACTGGATGCCTTCACACTTAAAAAAAGGACGATTTGGTAAATGGCTAGAAAATGCACGAGATTGGGCAATAAGTAGAAACAGATTTTGGGGAAATCCAATACCAGTTTGGATATGTTCAAAGACAGGAAATAAAATATGTATAGGATCCAAAGAAGAACTTGAACGACTTTCAGGACAAAAAGTAAATGACTTACATAAAGATAAAGTTGATCAAATTACTTGGCCCAGTGAATACGGTGGTGTATATGTTCGAACAAATGAAGTTTTAGACTGCTGGTTTGAATCTGGTTCTATGCCCTACGCAAGTAAGCATTATCCATTTAAAGATAAAGATAACTTTCATAATATTTTTCCTGCTGATTTCATTGCAGAAGGTCTAGACCAAACAAGAGGATGGTTTTATACATTAACAATCCTAGGAACTGCACTTTTTGAAAATACAGCATTTAAAAATGTAATAGTTAATGGACTAGTATTATCTAGTGATGGAAGAAAAATGTCAAAATCACTTAGAAATTACACAGATCCAATGGAAGTAATAAACACATTTGGAGCTGATGCTTTAAGGCTTTATTTAGTAATGAGTCCCGTGATAAGAGCTGATGATTTAAAGTACAGCGATGACGGAGTTAAAGATGTTTTAAAAAACATTATAATCCCTATCTGGAATGCTTACTCATTTTTCATAACTTATGCAATAATTGACAAATTTGAACCTAATAATAACATAAATCTATACAAAACTAATATCCTTGATAAATGGATAGTTAGCGAAATCGAAAGTCTAAAAAAAATATTAAACGAAGAAATAGATAAATATAATTTAACAAAATCAATAGAAGAACTTCTTGCATTTATCGACAAACTAAATAATTGGTATATCAGAAGATCAAGAAGAAGGTTTTGGAAATCCGAGAATGATAATGATAAAATCGATGCCCATGAAACGCTATATTATGTAATAAAAAACTTAATGTTAATGCTTGCTCCATTTATCCCGTTCTTAACAGAAGAAATTTATCAAAATCTAAAGACTAAAGATGAAAAAGAATCAATCCATCTAAACAAATATCCACAAGCAATTGAAAAACTTATTAACATAGATCTTGAAGAAAAAATGAACTTTATAAGAAAAGTTGTTTCAATCGCAAGAGCACTCAGAGCATCACATAATATTAAAATACGGAAACCCATAAGTACAATCTATGTTGTTACCAAGGATCAAAAAGAACAACAAATACTAAATGAGATGAAAGAAATAATACTTGAAGAAATTAATGCAAAAGAAATAAAAATCAAAAACAATGAAGAAGAACTTGTAACTTACAAAGCAAAAGCAAACTTTAGAGAACTTGGAAGTAAACTTGGCGTAAATATGAAAGCAGGATCATTAGAAATAATGAAACTAACAAACGAAGATATATTAAAGATAATAAATGGTAACAAACATATAATTAAAATCAATGAAAATACATATGATATTATGCTAAAAGATATAATTTTAGAAAGACATGAAAGAGAAAATTTAAAAATAATAAATGAAGATTCTGTCACAATTGGATTAGATGCACTAATAACAGAAGAATTATATTTAGAAGGACTCTCAAGAGAACTTATAAGAAAAGTACAAAATTTAAGAAAAGAAAATAATTTCAATGTTAGTGACAGAATAATACTATACATAGATAACAGTGATATATTGAAGAAAATAACAAATCAATTTGAAAGCTATATTAAAACGGAAACCTTAACACTCAAAATAGAAATTAATAAAGAAAAGGCATTAACAAAATTAGAACTTGACGATGAAATATTCATAAAGATAGGTATCAAAAGATGGTCAAACTAATTATTAAAATTTTCATGGCTATTCTTTTTATAGGATGTGAAACTTTAAATTACTGTCCACCTAAAAAAAACATATCTTCAATTATGTTGTTAGACCCATCATCAGACATATACGCTTACATAAATCTATCTAAAAACAGATTCATCTACAATGAACTCAAATTCAAATACAAAATCGGACTTAACACTGTTGGTAACTTATACTTAAGTTACACAAAAGATCCTGAAACTTTCTCAGCAATAATAACAGGAAATTTTCCCAAAAATATCTTTTGGGGAATACAAAATAACTCAAATTTTGAATCCTATGGAAACATATTTATAAAACCAAAATGGAAGATAAAAAATTCAAATATATATATCACTCCCACTAAAAATAAAAAAGGAATTCTAATAAATCAAAAAGAAATAACTCATAAAAATGAAAACATACTAACAACAAAATATATTGATATACTCGATCAAAATGAAATATTCTTTTGGATAAAGGATATAGCTAAACTAATGCCAAATAACATAAAGAAAACAAATCGTATTCCCTGCGACAAGGGAATATTCATTGCAAATAGTGAAAATAACCAGGATTATAATTTACAAGCTTACTTACATACTGATAATCCAGCAATACTATCTATTTTATCAAAAAAACTAATACCAATACTATTAGCAAGCACGACAAAAATCATAATCTCAAGTCCTATAAAAACTAGAATAAAAGATCAAAATACCGTAGAACTTAAATTTAATGTTAACAAGATAAGCATCAAAGAATTTATAACAAGTTTAATACTAACTAAAGACGAAGAATCCGAAGTATCTGAATCAAATAGACCATACTATTAACAAAATAAATTTAATACCGTCTTTTATATAAACTCAATTCACATAACCTACAAAAGCAACTGTCTTTCAATTACATACAATCTCATACTTATATAGGCAAAATCAGCATGTGCAAATTGTACCTTCAAACTTTATTTTAAAACCTCTTCTTATATTAAAATATTCACTTAATTTGACCTTAAATCAATACAAAATGACAAGCTTAAGATAAATTTAAATTACCAACAATCAACCTCCCATGATAAGCTTTCGCACCTAGAATAGTATCAATAGCATCAACATTATCCTTACTAACCTTACCTGCAACAACAATTTCTAATTTTTCTCCAGCCATCAATATTAAATCCTGAAGTATCATAAGTGAATCTTCCGCTTGGAAACCCCCTCCTGAAGTCAATATTCTATGAACACCAATATCTAAAAGACTAGCCACAGAAGATCTAATATCACAAGTCTCATCAACTGCTTTATGAAAAGTAACTTTTAAAGGATAAGCTAAACTTAGCAAGTTTCTAGTTCTATCTATATCAATTTCATAATTATCCTTTAAAATTCCAAAAACTACACCGTCCACTCCAAGACTCTTGCAAAGCTCAATATCTTCCTTCATAGCTTGAAATTCTAAATTAGAATACACAAAGCTCCCACATCTTGGTCTAATCATTACAACAATAGGAACGTCCAACATTTCCTTTAAAACTTTTATGGTGCCATAAGAAGGCGTAGTTCCTCCACAAGTCGTATTTTCACAAAGCTCAATTCTATCAGCACCAAGCCTAACAGCATTTAAAGCCTCTAATATATTAAAAACACATGCTTCTCTTATCATCTAAACACTTAAATTACATAACAATTTATTTTCAACAAAATAATGATATAATGCTCCAATTTTACCAGAATCATTATTAAATTTAGTTGTTTCCACTCTAACAAGTTTCTTGATATCATTATTATAAATATGAGCCAATTCTAAAGACCATAAATTTTCTAATTTATCATATATTTTACTTATTAAATCCGGTCGTGAACTTATTCCGCCTCCAACTAAGATTTTTTCAGGATTTAAAATAAAAGTTAAATTAAAAATTCCAAATGATAAAGTTTCAAAAAAATGCTCGATTTCATTCCTAGCATGTATATTGCCACTATCAGCAAGCTCAAAAACATATTCTCCAGAAACTTCTTCAAATTTCATTTCCAATCGCTCAGCAACCCTCCTCCTTAAAGCCGCAACAGAAGCCATAGATTCCCATCTACAATTAAAAGGAATATTATTTCCAAGTCCTCTGGTTATCATAAAACCAATTTCACCAGACATAAAAGAATATCCCCTCAAAAGTTTTCCATTCATAAATATTCCAGCACCAATGCCTGTTCCAAGAGTCAACGCAACAAAATCATCAGAATGAATAGCATTCCCTTTAAATTTTTCTGCTAAAGCCACACAATTAGCATCATTTTCAATCTCAACATTCACCCCTGTTAAAGCTTCAAGTCTTTCTTTTAAAGGATAATTAGTAAATCCTTTAATAGCATTCACTCTAATTACAATGCCCTTAGGATCAACAAACCCAGGCATGCAAATTGCAACACCTTGAATATTTTCTTCTCTTTTATAAGAATTAATTACATCGACTAAAATACCAACTTGCTCATCAGCAGTAGTACCTGATTTAACTTCATGTTTATCAAGGAAATTACCACCACTATCTACAAGAGAATATTTAGTAGTAGTACCTCCAACATCAATTGAAACATAACGTTCCATACAAATCTCCATATTTTAAAATATTCAGGTAATTATACAATAAAACATTAAAAACTCTCTATAGTAATCTTAGAAACTGTTGAAATTTTACTTATAACTATCTGGGTATTAATCTCTTCCTTCAAATAAGAAACATGAGATATTATACCAATTTGACGACCATCAACACGCTGCAAATCAGAAATCTTTGGAATAACCATTTTTAAAGTATCCTCATCAAGACTCCCAAATCCCTCATCAAGAAAAAATGCTTCTATTTTAAGATCACTATCTCTTATCATGTCTGAGAGAGCTAGAGAAAGCGATAAAGATACAAGAAATTTCTCACCACCAGATAAAGTTTTAACACTACGGGTCATATTTCCATCTTTTTTGCTCTTAACTAGAAAATTAAAATCTTTACTATTTGTATTAATTTCAAGCTCAAAATCAGGCAGAATAATATTTAAATACTTTTTATTTGATATACTTAAAATCTCATCAATCAAAAAACTCTGAACATAATACTTTAAACTAGGAGAAGTAGTAACAACTTTCTTTAAAATTTCTAATTTATCATTACGCTCATTTACACTACTTAATTCACTCTTAATATTTTCTAAATTAATCTCATGTGTATTAAGTTCTGCTTTAAGAATCTGCAAACTTGAAAAATTTGCCTCATACTTACTAATATCTTTAGAGAGAAACTCAATCTGAGACATAAAATTAGATTTCAACTTCATAAAATGCTCTAAACTATTCTTACTAGGTTTTAAAGAATCAAGTGAAAAAATAGGATCCTTATCACAAAAAAAACCTTTAATTGATCTTTTAAAATCAACAAAACTAGAAGTAAACTTAGCAAGTTCATCTTTAAGCTCCATTTTAAAACCTAATATGGTTTGTTTCATAATCTCAATTTGACTCTCAAGTTTAAGTTTTTCATTACTTATATTATCAAGACATAAATTCAATTTAATATGATCATTTTCTATGTCTCTTTTAGACCTTAAAAATTTTTCAAACTCTCTCTCAATTAAAGCGGGCTCACTTAGACTTATCTTTAAATTAATATTAGATAATAAAATTCTTATCTTACCTAAATTTTCTTTAATTTCTACTTCCTTTAAAGAAATTCTGGAATTTAAATCATTGAACATTAATTTTAAAGCTGCCATTTCCTTAAGTTTACCTTCAAAAATCAAAATCTTATCCTTATTAGAATAATCTATATATTTTTGAAATAAATTTTGACCAATTCTTTTTAAAATTTCTGCATTATTTTTCTTAAAATTTAAGACACAACCCTCCCATTTAATTTTACTTTCTTTATTATGCAAGATAGCAACTTTAAGAATATCTAACTCAGATTGCAAAACTTGAAGCTTTGAATTCAATTTTAAGAGCTCATTTAAACTACTGATTTTTAATTTTTCTTTTCCTTGATATACTTTATATGCATCCTCATGATGTTTAAGATCCTCTATATCTTTCTCAACAGACTGTCTATTGTTATTAAGATGTTCTAAAAAATTTCTATATAAATCAATTTTAATATTTATCTCAATAGCTTGTGATAAATCACTATCATTTGACTTTAATAACAAGTCTAATCCATTTTTATATCTCAATATTAATTCTTCATAAAACCCCTTCAATAACTTTAATGCCTCATAATAAACATATTTATCAAAATCAAATGATATTTTTTCTGAATTAATACTTTTGATTTCGACGTTTTTTCTCTTCTGTTCTACTAATAATTTTTTTCTTTGAGTTTCCAATTGCTTCTCTTTTACAAGCAATCTATCATAAGCTTCCTCATCAAAATTCATCTCACATAAAATAACATTCTCATAATATAATTCTTTTACATAATCAAAATTAAAATTATCTAAATCTAAATATTTCAATTCTTCTAAGTCCCTTTGAATACTTAAAAGCTCTAACGAAAACCGATTTTTATCATTTAATAGTTCTCTTTGCCTTTGAACAAAATTTTTTAAATCCAAAAAATCATTAGAATTATAAAACTTAAGCTTTTCATCTAATTCTGATTTAACCTTTTTCTGCAAAAAATACTCATGATTTAATTTTTTTATGAACACAACTTTAGAAGACAATTCCAATTCTAAATTATCTATCCTATGTCGAATATCTAAATAATTTTGATTGAACTTTATTAGTTTTTCACAAATAACTATCAACTTATAAACATTGTCAAGATTTTCTCTTAAAATTTCTACATTAATTAAATTCAAAGATTCATTCAATTCATTTATCTTTTTTTTATTAATGCTCAGTCTGTTTCTTTCTTCCGTATCTAAAAATACTAATCTTTCTTTCTTGAATTTTGTAAGTTCTAATTCTTTCTTTAAAAAAATTTCTATATCATCATACTTTTTTAAATTAAAAATATTGTCAATTATTGCTGTTTTATTTTTTGGATTTGAAGTTAAAAACTCCTGAAAATTACCTTGAGGCAAAATAACAGTTTGACAAAACTGTTCAAAATCTAACCTACAAAGACTCTTTATATAAGACAAAACATCATCTTTATTCTCAATCAAACTCCCATCACTAAAACAAGTAAGTACCATATTTTTTGGTGTTTCCTTTTGTCTTGTATTAAGTTCAATAAATGACTCATAAACTTTTCCAGAAACAGTGAAAGTAAGCTTAACATAAGCACTATCAAAACCTTTCGAAATTGAATCTGAAATATTTTTATCAAGTCTATACACTCGTGCATAAAGAGCAAGAGTAATACAATCCAAAATTGTACTCTTGCCAGTTCCAGTATTGCCAGAAATCAAAAAAATTCCCGACTTTTGTAAAACAGGAACATCGAAATTTATCTCATATTCACCTTTATAAGAAGCAATATTTTTAAATACTAAATTATTTATCCTCATATTCGCCTGCTCTTCCCTTAAGTAATACTTCTTCAAAAAGAGCAATAAGTTCTTCTTCCCTAAATTTATTTCCTCTCCTAAAACCATTCTTAATATCTTTTTTTAATTTTTCCTGGAAAAAATACTTCTCATCCCTACTTAATACTTCATCTCTACTAAGCAACATTCGTCCTTTTTGTAAGGAGTCTTCTTCTGAATCTATGCAATGATAATAAATATCAAATATATTGATTAAACTTGACTTTGCAAAGTCATAAATCTGTTCTTCAAATTCCGCAGCCACTTTCTCATTAAGTTCGATTTTTAAGTAACATAGATAAGAAATTTCATTCTTAATCTTATGCAAATCATTCATAATCTTATTAAAAGAGCCTTGTAAAAAGTACAATTTACCAAATACAGGAAGTAAAACCTTACTTTGTTCAACTAATTTACTTTCACTAAAAAATAAAATATTTACATATTTTTTAATATCCTCATCAAATGAATATTGAATTGGTGAACCTGAATAAACTACATTATCTTTTAACTTTTTAAAATTATGAATATGTCCAAGCGCAACATAAGAAAAATTATTACCAAAAATACTCACAGGTAAAATAGGACTATTTCCAATACTACCAACTACACTACTACTAGAAAAAAAAGAATGTGCAATCAATATTCTAGGAATATGAAGATACTGCTCATCAAGGGACCCAATAACATTTGATATTTGATCTTTATAAGCTTTTTCAAGGTTTTTAAGAAAGACATCGTTATGTAATTCTATATTTTTACAATCTTGATCCACAATAAGTCTTTCATTAATATAAGGCATGCAGATAATAATAAACTTAATATCACCACGGTCTTCTAAAAACACCACTTGACTAGAAAGTTCATTTCCAGTAACTAAAAAAAAATTAAACTTTGAGAGTATCTTTTTATTAAGATTAAAATAATCTCTTTTATCATGATTTCCAGTAATAACTACACACCATTTACAAGAAGTAAAAGATAACTCGTAAAAAAAATCATTTATTAATTTTTGTTCTTCAAGTCCAGGCCTCTTTGAATCATAAACATCACCAGCAATAAGTAAAAGATCAATTTTTTCATTTTTAATAAATTCCAATAAAAAACTTAAAAACTTCTGTTGCTCACCAATCCTAGAAAAATATCCAATTTTTTTACCAATATGCCAATCAGACGTATGTAAAACTCTATAAGTACTCATAAATACCGCACTATTTTTATTGAAAAATTACAATAATTTATACATTATGTTATATTATATATATATAAGGGTTTTATGCAACAAAGAAAATTAATAATAGTAGAATCACCAACAAAAGCAATAACGATAAAGAAATATCTTGATAACTCATTCTTAGTAGAAGCCTGCATAGGACATATAAGAGATTTGCCAAACAGTGCTAAAGAAATACCTGAAGAGTACAAAAAATTTGAATGGGCAACTCTCTCTATCGATCATCAAAATGACTTTAAACCGCTCTACATTATCCCAAACAACAAAAAAACAGTAATTGAAAAACTCAAAAACCTCATAAAAGAGAAAGATGAAATCTATCTTGCCACTGACCAAGATAGAGAAGGTGAAACAATAGCATTCCATTTAAAAGAAGTATTACAAATTAAAAATTATAAAAGAATGGTATTTCATGAAATTACAAAAAGTGCAATAATCGATTCACTAAATAATACAAGAGAAATTAATATGAATCTCGTTAATGCCGGAGAGACAAGAAGAATACTAGATAGACTGTATGGATATACTATCTCTCCTCTACTTTGGAAAAAAATTGCTTACGGACTTTCTGCCGGCAGAGTACAATCCGTTGGCCTTCAATTAATCATAGAAAAAGAAATGACAAGAATAAATTTTAAGAAAGCAAATTATTATTCCATTACACTTGAATGCAAACACAATAAAAATGATATACAGATTAAAACAATACTTGAAAAGATTAAGAACAAAAATGTAGCTGAGAGCAAAGACTTTGTAAACGACACAGGGTGTTTACACGATCCTGACAAAACAATTGTAATAGACAAAACATTAATGAATATGCTTACAAAGGAGTTAAATAACACAAAAGAGATCAAGGTGATTTCAATTGAAACAAAAGAAATAAAACAAGCTCCTCCTAAACCATTCATCACCTCTTCTCTTCAACAAGAGATAAACAGACGATTAAAAATAGGAACCAAACAAATTATGAATTACGCACAAAAACTGTATGAGCACGGCTACATAACTTATATAAGAACAGATTCTTATAACATTGCCAAGACTGCAAAAGAAAAAATAAAAACTATTATAAAACAAAAATATGGTGAAGAATATATAGAAACAAATGACAGATTATATACCAAAGCTAAAATGGCTCAAGATGCACATGAAGCTATAAGACCTTCTGAACTCTTTACTTCTCCTGAACAAATACAAATAGAAAGCGAAACTGCCAGAGAAATATATAAAATAATATGGGATAGAACTATTGAATCCGTAATGAAAGACGCAAGAAAAAAAATTATTAAAATAACATTGAAGTATGAAAATTTAACTTTTAAAACAAGTTTCACAACAATCATTTTTGATGGCTTTCTAAAAAATAGTAAAGAACCTTATGAAAACAGTATCATAGATTTTTCCCTCATAAAAGAAGGTGATAAATTTGTAATCTTAGACGTAAAACCAGAAGAGCATGAGACAAAACCTCCACTTAGATATACAGAAGCATCACTTGTACAAAAACTTGAAAAAGAAGGTATAGGACGTCCTTCAACTTATTCTACTATTATCTCAACACTCTTTGAAAGAGAATATATATTTAAACACAATAACACACTAATTCCAACAATAAAAGGAGCTGCTGTCATAAATCTCTTAAAAAAATATTTCCCTGTACTAATTGAACTAAAATTTACATCCCACATGGAAGAAAATCTAGATAAGATTGCAATAGGCACGCTAGACAAAATAAAATATCTAAATAAATTTTATCATGGAGAAGAAGGTCTTAAGAATACAATAAATAAAATAGAACCCATTATTAGCCCTGAAGAATTTAGAATAGTCTATGAATACACTAATAACGAAAAATTTAGTTATAAAGTCAATCTTGGCAAGTTTGGTCCTTATTTAATTTTTAATGGAAATAATTACGCGATTAATGTAACAACACCATTAGAAAACTTATACAAAGAAGATGAAATAAAAAAAATAATATCAGAAAAAGAAATACAACCCAATATATTAGGAATCGATCCTGAAACAGGACTTAACGTAATATATAAAAACTCAAAATATGGAGGAATTGTCCAACTTGGAGAGGATATTTATGCTCCACAAGAATTCACAAAAACAGGTAAACCAAAAAAACCTAAAATCATAAAAGCTAAAAAAATGTCAACAAAAAATATAGAAAATGAAAATATAACCCTAGAACTTGCTCTCAAATTACTATCACTTCCAAAAACAATTGGCGAATATCCAAAAACTCATGAAAAAATAATTGCTACAACAGGAGTTTTTGGAGATTATATTAAAACTGAAAACAACAGCATAATATGCCCATTAAAAAAAGACACAAAAGCATACGAAATAACACTAGAAGAATCAATTAAACTGCTAGACGCAAAACTAGAAAAAAACGGAATTATTGTAAAAATAATACCACTAGCAAAAAATAAAGTTGGAAATAAAATTTATGTTTACAAACAAAATGATAGATTTTATGCTAAAATTAAGAGAAAAAAGGTTGATTTGCCTACTGATATTGACCTTAATCAAATAGATGCAACTTATATTTTTGGACTAATATAGGATATGAATGATTTTGAGCTTCCCATTTACAAATATAAAGATGAATTAATTAAAAATCTAAAAACAAACAACGTTTTAATAATAGAGAGTCCAACAGGAAGTGGAAAAACAACACAAATACCAAGGATAATATATGAATCAGGACTAACAAAACTTGGTAAAATTGGTGTAACACAACCAAGAAGAATAGCCACAATATCAATAGCAGAATATATTGCAAAACACATTGGAGTTAAACTTGGAGAAGAGGTAGGCTATAAAATAAGATTTCAAGAAGTCACAAGCTCTAAAACAAAGATAAAATTAATGACAGATGGGGTTTTATTACAAGAACTCAAAAAAGACACCCTACTTTATGAATATGACGTAATAATAATAGATGAGGCTCATGAAAGAAGTTTAAACATAGACTTCATACTAGGACTTATTAAAGATATATTAAACAAAAGAGATGATTTTAAAGTTATCATCTCATCTGCCACAATAAATACACAAGTATTTTCAAAATACTTTAACAACGCTCCAATACTTAGCATAGAAACAATTACTTATCCTGTACAAATAATCTATAATCCACCACTACTCAATACATCAAAATCAATGATATTAAAAATAAAAGAAATAATTAGTGGTATCATCAAAGAAAAAAAAGAAGGTGATATCCTTATATTCCTATCTGGAGAGAAAGAAATAAAAGAAACGATAAAAGCAATTTATGAACTGAATTCCAAACAAGACTTAATAATATTACCTTTATATGGTCGGATGGCAAAAGAAGCACAAGAACAAATATTTATGCCTACACCAAAGAATAAAAGAAAAATCATAGTATCAACAAACATTGCAGAAACTTCAATTACAATTGAAAATATCAAGATAGTAATTGATAGCGGAAAAGTCAAAACAAATAGATTTCAGATGAAAACACACACTTACTCACTTCAAGAAGTACCAATTTCAAAATCATCTGCAACACAAAGAGCAGGAAGAGCAGGAAGACTTGCAAAGGGAACATGTTACAGATTATATAAAAGAGATGAATATCAATTAAGAGACGAATATCAAAAGGAAGAAATATACAGAACAGATCTCTCTGAAGTAATCTTAAGAATGGCGGATATTGGAATTAGAAATTTTACAAAATTTGACTTCATTTCAAAACCATCAATTAAATCCATTCAAACAGCAAGTGACATATTAAAATCCTTAGATGCAATAAATGAAAAAAATGAACTTACGGAAATTGGAAAATATATGATCATATTTCCTCTAATACCAATACATTCAAGGGCTTTAGTTGAAGCAATGATGAACTATCAACAAGCAATATACCCAACCACAATTGGACTATCATTTTTATCCACAAGTGGAATTTTCTTACTACCTCAAAACGAAGAAATAGAAGCCAGACAAGCCCATCTAAAATACAAAAATCCACTAGGTGACTTAATAGGATTTATTAACATATTTGAAGATTATAAAAAAGCCATTAATAAAGAAGCCTTTGCTAAAGAGAACTATTTAGACTTACAAGGTCTTGAAGAAATTACTAATGTACAAAGACAACTTGAAAATATTGTAAGTAGTTTCAACATACCAATAGTACACAAACATGAAATTGATCACGAAGGCTACTTAAAATCCATAATGAGAGGCATGAAAGATTATATTTGCTTTAAAACTTCAAAAAATAAATATAAAACAATAAAAGCCCAAAATATAGTGACCCATCCGGGCTCACTTATTAACACAGATTCTGTAAAATATTTCGTAGCAGGAGAAATAATAGAGACGAGTAAAAGATATGCCAGATCAATTGGGGTACTTAAAAAAGAATGGATCAATGATATTCAATTTGAAGAAAATGAACAAAAAAACACTCAACAAGAAAAGAAAAAATTAAATAACACCCACAAAAACATAGCAAAAAAAGATAAAAAACATTTATTAGAAAATGAAATAACTATTGGGGGAAAGAAATTTAATACTCACAATGAAAATAAAAATCAAGTAATAATTAGCTTAAAGGAAGTTCAAGAATTAATCTCAAAAAGATTAAAAAACTCAGAAGAGAAATCAATAAGAAATGTACTTGCAAAATTAACACATGAAAATTTAATAATATTCAAAAATAAGCAATTAATAGAAATAATGCGTATAGTAAATGGTATGGAATCAGACTGGTCGCTCATTAAAAAATATGAAAGCGCAAATATCAACATTAATGAAATTGATAAGATGCAAAATATTTTAGAATGCACTATGAATTTCATTAAACATCCCAATAAAAAATCGGTTCTTTTCCTATCACTTAGAAGTGACTACTCGGACAATTTTTGGCTCAAACCTCAAAAAAGCTTTATCGTAGCAATCGAAGAATCAATGGATAGCATAAAAACCCTGATCGACAATCAAGACAATATTAAAAAACTTGATCCTATTAAAAAAACAGTAAATAAAGTTTATAAAAAACTAAACTTCTTTTTTTAAAAATTCATAAATCACATTTAAGATTGTAAAAATAAACATTAACAAATAAAAAAATAAATAAATTAACGTTATTTAAACTAAAATCATATTTAAAGTTAATATAAATTAATATAAACTGTAACTAATAAAAAAAACATATAAATTAATGGAGGGTAAATATGAATAATTTAATGAAAAATATACAAAATCTAGGAAAAGCTGTACAAACTCCTGCAGCCGTTTTACCAATTGCTGGTCTTTTACTTGGGTTTGGATACCTCATAATAGAAACGACAGAACCTTCTAACATGCTTAGACAAATTGGCAAATTAATGGAACAATCAGGCGGTGCTATTTTTGGGAATTTACCCATACTATTTGCAATCGGAACTGGAATGGGACTATCTAAAAATAATAAAGCAGCTGCAGCACTTGGAGGGGCCGTAGGATACCTAATTCTAAATGCAGGACTATCTACATTTACAATAATGATTAATGGAAAATCAGAACCTGTTAACATGTCCGTTTTGGGGGGTATTATTACAGGTATAAGTTCAGCCATGCTTAGCGATAGAATAGTAAACTATAAAATACCACAATTTTTAGGTTTTTTTTCAGGGCAAAGACTAGTGCCAATAGCTAATGGATTATTGTCTGCAATACTTGCTATAATATTTGCTTTCCTATGGGCACCGCTACAAATAACTATTAATCAAATTGGAAACTGGATGATAGAAGCTGGTAATTTAGGAGTATTTGTATTTGGCTTCTTAAATAGACTTCTCATAATAACAGGCCTACATCAGCTTTTAAACACTTTAGTATATTTTGTATTCGGAGAATATACCACAAATGACGGCAACATAATCCAAGGAGAAATCACAAGATATTTAAATGGGGATCCAAATGCTGGCGCATTTACATCAGGGATGTATCCAGTAATGCTGTTTGGACTACCAGGTGCTGCTCTTGCAATGTACTTAACATCAAAAAAAGAAAGAAGAAAAGAAGTAGGTGGTATTTTACTCTCTGCATCACTCACCTCATTTTTAACAGGAATTACAGAACCAATAGAATACACATTCATGTTAATAGCACCTTTACTTTATCTAATACATGCGATTTTAACTGGAATATCATTAGTAATTACTAATATACTTGAAATACGCATAGCATTTTCACTCTCCGCAGGAATAATAGATTACTTCTTAATGTTTCCAAAATCAACAAATGCTTTACTAATACTACCAATAGGATTTGTAATTGGAACTGTATACTTCACCATTTTTATAACACTAATCAAAACATTTAAAATTAAAACACCTGGTCGTGAAGATAATACTAAACAGCAAACAATTTCTAATAATGATTTTAAGCTATCTCAAAACGAAAAGTTTGAGAAAATTATTCAAGCTCTTGGAGGAATCGATAATATAACAAATATTGATTCATGTTTTACACGATTAAGAGTAGATGTCAAGTCTTCCTTATTAGTAAATAAAGATTTAATGAACCAGCTTGGAGCTACTGGAACAATCATTACATTAGGAAATCAAGTGCAAGTAATATTCGGTGCACAATCCGAACAAATTTCAAATTATATAAAATCTAAAACTTAAATCATAAAGAATAAGAAGAAAGAAATAAAATTTTTTCTTCTTATTTTCACTAAAAAAGTGTATAATACCTTAAATAAAATTACATGAACCTAATACAATCTAAAATATTGCTGATCTTGTCATTAATGATTCCTTTTGTTCTAACATATGGTACAGACAAAGAAAATTTGGAAAAATTAAATAAATTATATATGTTATACGACTTAAATAACAATTTACCAAAAGAACTCGAAACAATAAATGCAATCAAGAATCTAAATTCAGAGTATTATTATCTACTTATGGCCAAATATTTACTTAAAATAAAGAAATATGAAGAAGCTAATAATTTTTTAAAAAAAATACAAGAGCCTAAAGATAAAAACATAAAAAACGAAATTTTGTTACTAAAACTTAGAATCAATGAAGAAAACATAAGCGAAGATGAAATCAATGATATCTTATATAAACATAAAGGGTTAGATATAAAAATAATTTATCAATTATATAACATTGCAAGAATAAAAAATAATAAAATTTCTTTAAAGATAAAAAATATAATCTTAAACAACTATCCTAAGAGCATTTATTCTTATAAAATAAAGAGAAATGAATAAAAAATTTTTAAGCGTAATAATATTAATTTTGACAGTAAGCGTCTTATCAGCACAAAAATCACTCAACACAGAAGACGTGGAAATGAGATATGAAATCATTAAAGGTTCTTTTAAAGAAAGTAATTACGTCATTATCAAGATTAAAAACAAAAATTTAAAGTTTATAATATCAAAGCCTATTTATGATACAAAAACTAATAATTACTACTTTAATGGTCAAACAACAAGTCAATTTTTACTTTCTAACAAGGTAGATATTGCTATTAACACTAGCCCATATGAGATTAAAGACAATATATTCTACCCTAACGGTTTATACATATATGATAAAAAAATAATCTTCAATGCAAAAAAAGATCAAGGAATAATTATAATCAACAACAATCAAATAATATTAAATCCCAAGCAAGATGAAATCAAAAATTCTGACTATGGTTTTAGCGGTTTCTTTCCTTTAATCAAAAATGGAAAATACACCAAAAATTTTAAAGAAAATAAACATCCAAGAACAATAATAGGTAGTGATAAAGGAAACAAACACCTATATCTAATAACGGTAGAAGGAAGAGGTGCTAATAATAGCAAAGGAATCTCGTTAAATGAAGCAATAGATCTATCATTAAGTTATGGTATTAACAACTCTATTAATCTAGATGGAGGTGGTTCAAGCACACTTGTAACAAAATCCAACAATTCTGCTTATAAACTTAATGCTACATCTAACCTTTTTGGACAAGAGAGAATAGTCCCTTTTCACTTAGGAATAAAACTGCCTAACTGAGAAATTTCCAACCAATATTAATTCCAAGAGTAACCTCAGTTGTGAGAGAAGAAAAATTCTTTACAGAAAGAGAAGTAGGTGAAATTGAAAGCATAAATAAAGGTCTAATATAGAGTCCTTTAACTTCAGGAACGAAAAAATCCGTAGCAAATCCCAAAGACAAAAACACCAAATTTTGTCTCTTAGCACTTAAATCAAGTGTATATTTAATCCCAAGAAGGGGGAATAATGTTCTAACATATTCCTTAAAAACAATCGGATAAATTCCATAAAGTCCAAAAGCAAAATATCTACTATGATGGCTAGATAAAAAAGCATCTTTATAAGAGATATCCAAAATAACATAATTAGCATCAAAGAACAAACTTAGATTTATTCCATTATCTACTCTACTATAATTTTTTATAGACTTACTTATATCACTTTTGCTAGTATAATTAGTAAATTGATAAGCAAAGCCCCCTCCAAAAGATAATGGATATGCGAATATTGAAGCACTTGAAGGAAAAAATAAAAATAATAAAAAAATATATTTTTTCATTGATAATCCTTACACTTTCTAAAGAAACATTATATTATTATATATAACTGTATATCAAGTAACATATATAATAAAATTATGAAAATAAAATTGCTATCTTTGATCTCTATAATGTTTTTAACATGCAGCAAAAAATTAGAAATTCCTTTAATAAATAAATTCAACTTACCCAAAAGCAGTATCTTAGGATTTTCAAGAAAAGTAGGAATCATAACAAAAAATTATGCTATTTTAAACAATGTAACTAAAACGGACAATACTAACTATAATTATCTAACAATAATTAGAAAAGACGAAATAGTAAAAATTGAAAAAATAATGCAAAATACAGAAAAACATGGAATTAAAGGCAAATGGATACTAGCAACCTACAAAGGAAAAAAAGGGTACATATTTAGTAAAGACATAAATATAATAGATAATATAATAATTATTGAATAAAATAAATTAAGTAAACTAATAATATAAAAATGTTAGCTAGCAAAAAACCAACTAACATTTTTATTACTTGTTCTTCTTTTTATGTCTATTCTTTCTTCTCTTTTTTTTTCGCTTATGAGTAGATATTTTTTGTAATTTTCTTTTTCTTCCGCAAGGCACTCCTCATATCTCCTTATTAAATAAAAATTAAATCCAAAATGTCTCTTAAATCATCATCTGGATGAAACCACAAAACATTAGGAATTTTATCAAAAAAAGTCATCTGCCTTTTTACATATAAAAATGAATTTTTAACTATTAAATTTATTATATCATTTAACATAGAATAAGGTCTACTCTTCCACAACAAAAATTCACGATACCCTATTCCTTTAAAAGCCGGTGTTGTCTCATCGTATCCTTTCTCTAATAACCTCTTAATCTCTTCAAGCAATCCACAATCAATCATATTCCTTACCCTAGATATTATTCTAGACCTCATCTCTTCCATAGGCCTTTTCAGGCCAATAGCTAAAATATCCTCAATCATCTGACCTTTTTTCAAAAATTGACTAATTGGAATACCCGTTTGATAATAAACTTCTAGCGATCTTTTAATTCTATAAATATCATTTTCACTGATCGACTCATATCTTTTAAAGTCTACTCTCTTAAGTTCCTCTAAGAGATAATCCTTCCCCTTTGTAGTAAAAAGGCTATTTACATAAAATCTTATTTCAGAAGAAACAGGCGGTGTACTGGGTAATCCATATTGTAGATGCTTAAAATAAAAAGCCGACCCACCTACAAATACAGCAAGCTTATTTTGATCCCTTAAATTATTTATTATCTTACTTGCTTCTTTATAAAAAACTCCAAGATTATATTCTTCAATCGGTTCCAAAAAATCCACTAAATGATGTTTTATATGAGACCTCAATTCAACACTAGGCTTACAAGAAGCAATATCAAACTCTTTATAAACTTGAATAGAATCGACATTAATTACTTCAGCTATACCTTTTGGAAAATTGAATAAAATATCACTTTTACCTACAGCCGTAGGACCAAAAATAAAAACTATTTTATTTTTCTTCAATTGAATACGTAAATCGACCTGTTACAATATCATTAAAAGCCTGACTCACTACTCTCTCATCAGAAATAACATGTTCTGCTAAAGAAATTTGATCAATAATCTGATCTGTACGAATTATCACTGCCATAACAAGTTCATAATAATTGCCATCAAAATCTTGTATCTCTTTTAAAGGTATTTTCATTTCTCTAAAACCTCCTTAATTTATTTACTTAATATATAAGCCTCTCTTCTCTATTTCATCCTTTATCAATTCAAAAACTTTATTTGCAGATTTATCAGTTGTATCAACTATAAAATCAGCTACATCTAAATAATTATCAATATCTATATCATATACAGATAAATATCTCTTTGAATCATTAGAATCTCTATTGAAAGTGCTCCTCAAAATATCGGAATACATACCACCTTCTCTGTTTATTATTCTCTCTGCCCGAATTTCTATCTTAGCATAAAGATATATCTTTAAATCGGCATTTTTTGCAAGCCAAATTGCAAGACGAGATGCAAGAACTGTATTATCCTCTTTTGAAAGCTCCAATAATTTACTATCAAGATATTCATCCCAATAATGATCATTTCTACCAATGATTTCTTTCTCATAAAACGTATCAAAGGACATATTCTTTTCTCTAGCAATATCATGAAAAGTATAATTAATAAGCTTCAGACCATAATGCTTTGCAAGCATTCCACTAATTGTTGTATTACCACAACCACTCTTGCTAGAAACAGCTATTCTCATTCAATATTCCTTAGATGTTCTTTTATTTTTTCTAAATTTAATTTCATGTTTAAAACTAAATTTCTAATATCAAGATCAATGGCTTTGTTGCTCATTGTTGTAATCTCTCTATGCATTTCCTGAACAATAAACTCTAAAATCTTGCCACATACTTCATTTTCAAGATTTTGATAAAAATTATCTATATGTGAATATAATCTTACTATTTCCTCATTAATATCTAATCGAATTGACATTTTAGCAGCCTCTTCTGCAATATTAATATCACTAAAATCATCCATTAACTTTAATAAATTTTCCTTAAGACTTAAGAAAAGTTTATTATTTATACTACTCTGGGATCCCTTTAACAATTCTAAATCATTCCGTATTAACATAAGAATTGAAATTATATCTTGTTTAGTATTCTCACCCTCAAAAGTTCTACTTTTATCATAATTTAATAAAGTCTCTTCCAAAACTTCCTTAAAAACATGATAAATCATTTCTTGATTAACATCACCCTCATCAACAATTAAAGCCCCTCTTAGAGATAAAAAATCACTAAGACTCAATTCATCCTTAATGTTTAAATTACTATGCAATAAGCTATCTCTAAGATGAGCAATAGCTTCAATATAATGAGGATTTAAACTAAAATTAATATTGGGAACCATTTCCTTATACCCTACATTTAAGAAAACATTTCCCCTTTTAACATAATTTGAAATTAAATTCCTTATCTCAAGCTCATAAGCATATAAAACTTCAGGTAATTTAAATTTAAATTCTAAAAATCGACCATTATAAGACTTTAAGTTAACACTAAACATATAATTTGAAACAACTTTTTCTAAGTGAAAAAATCCAGTCATACTTTTCATTCAAAATACCTTTACAAAAAATCATGTAAAATAAAATTATTACCAGCTCCCATTGTAACAAATAAATCATTTCTCTTTAACAAACCCTTTATAAAATCAACAGAATCGACTACTTCCTTAAAAAAATAAACATTCTGATTTAAATCTTTAAGAGCCAGAAACAGTTTTTCAGAAAGTTTATTAGGATCAAAATCTTCTCTAACTGAAAGATATATATTATGCAAAATCAACACATCAACATTACTTAAAACTTTAACGAACTCACTAAAAAGAACTTTTGTCCTTGTAAAGGTATGTGGCATAAAATCTAAAATAATACGCCTACCCTTATAAAAGGTCTTCAATCCCAAAAGAGTACTTTCAATTTCCTTTGGATGATGAGCATAATCGTCAAAATATATAACTTCATCTTTTTCCATGATAAATTCCATCCTTCTTTTTATGCCCATGTACTCTTGAGCCACTATCTTTATCCGATCATCAAAACTCCAAACCAATTTTTTATGTTCCTCGAAAAATAACTTTAACGCCAAAAGTGATAATGCAAAATTTAAAACATTATGCATCAAAGGAGACCTTAGTCTAATATCAACACCCCCCAAGAAATCAAACTTTAAAAACTCGTCTATCACCTCAAAACGTTCAACCTTAAAATCAGCTAAAGAATTAAATCCAACACTAAACACTTTAATATCTTTTCTTAAAATTCTATTTTTAATTTTAAGCAAATTAACTTCATCAGCATTTATTATTAAAATTCCATTTTTCTTTAAATTATTAATATACTGCAAGAAAACATTCTCAACTGCTTCATAATTTTCAAAAAAATCAACATGCTCATAATCGATATTAGTTAAAACAATCATATCCGGTGAAAAGTGTAAAAAATGATTCCTGTACTCACAGGTCTCTGCAATAAATATATTGCTTTGACCAACAAGACTAGATTCATCTCCAAAATCTTTAACACTAGCACCTAATATTACATTAGGCTGTAATCCCAGACTATTAAACAATAGACCCAAGAACGCTGCTGTAGTAGTTTTGCCATGAGAACCTGCAACTCCAATACTATAATACTTTTTAGAAAGTTTTCCAATAAACTCAGGATAAGATAGAATAGGAATGCCAAGTTCACGCGCTTCTAACAAAACAGATAAATTATCCTTATCATAAGCCGGTGAATATATTAAAACATCATATGATTTATTATGAACCTTGAGTGAAAACTCATAAATATTTTCATAGTAAGTTATATTATTACTAATTAATATATCTTCTGTATGAAATTTTAAAGGAACATCGACACCTTCTACAAAATATCCCTTAGCATTAAAAAAACAGGCAAGTGAACAAAGTCCAGAGCCCTTAATGCCTACAAAAAAAATATTACTTAAATTATCCAAGTCAACATTCATCATTCTTTTCCAAATCACCTTTTTGATCATAGAATTTATGTATAATAACATCAATACCAGATATATTAATTACCGTATATTTTAGTACGTTTTCAATAATATAATTTCTAAGCATTTCCGCATCATTAAGTAAATTATTTTCAAGTGGAACATCTAAAAAAAGCTTAAAAGAATAACTACCCTGATTTTTTTTAATCTTCAAATTATAGACAATATAATTTTCATTATATTCAGAAACACAATGTTCAATAATTTGTCTTACAGCATTTTTGGAAACAGATAAAATGCCACCCTCTTCATGAAAATGAGGCTTTACAATAGAACGAATATAGTTTCTTTTTTTTGATAAAAATCCTTTACTTTTAAAAAAAACTCGTATTGAATCTAATAATAAATTAGGCTTAATAGACGTTATCTCAAAAGCAGCTGCTGGAACTACATGTTCGCCCATTTGTCTTGAAATTCTTGCCTTTTCTATTTCCCTTTTAGTAGAAATATCTGTTATATAAATAATTTTAGAAGAACTAGGCAAGAAAAGTCTAGAAGTTATTTTATCTATCATTCGAATACTTGTTCCCAATATTAATATTTTACTGAAATTTTCTCTACGCAGAGCTTCAACAATTTCGTTTCTATGAGAATCATCTTCAAAAATAGAACGTCTTATTGCATCAAACATATTATTCTCAAACTTAGCAGAACTCCCAGCAATAATTTTCATATTTTTTATTAAAACGCCATCATCAATTATCAAAGGAATAGAATATTTATCTGCTATCAAATGGGATCTAAAACTTTTTCCAGTACCAGCAACACCCACTAAAGAATAAACCTTAATTTTTACAAATTTATGTTTAATAGCAATTGAAATGTCCTTAACTGTACCTAAGACATTTTTAAATGTGCACTTATTAAATAAATCCCTTAAAATCATATACACCAAAAATATTACTTATCTGTTTTAAAAAATCTGAACTAGGTTCAACAAAAAATTCATTTCTTAAAAATAATGACTGGTTAAATTTTATCAAAAAAGAATGTAAAAAGTAATTGGTTTTTACAAATTGAGAATCATATTTTTTATCATTAATCAAGGCATGTCTATTAAAAGCACATTGTGCTCTTATTTGATGTGTAAATCCCGTCTTAATTGACACCTCCGCAAGTGTTGAAGACTTAGACACTAAAATTGGTTTAATATCAGTTACAGCATTACATTTATCTATATCATTGATAACAAAAGTTTTTCTTGAAATCTTATCTCGATATAAAAAATTTTTATAAGTCAAAGGTTTTGTAATCACACCATCAAGTAAAGCCAAATACTTTTTAATAACAACACCACTACTAAATGCCTGACTTAAAATTCTTGCAGAATTTATATTTTTTGCAAAAATAATAAGTCCTGAAGTATTTCTATCTAATCTATGCACAGCTGAGGGTTTAAAACTAAGAGAGCAATGATTTTCATCTAAAAGATAAGCATTAATTAAAGTATCAAGTGAATATTTATCCCCATGAACCAAAGTTCCCTTCCTCTTATTAATTACAAGCAAATCCACATCCTCATATACTATTCTTTTCTTTATATCTCTTAATATAGCAGACTCATCTTTGACTGTTATCCTGTTTAAACTCAAACCCTGTAGTAAAGGTTTATACAAATAAATTTTATCATCCTTAAAAATTCTATGCGAAAAAGAAACCTTTAAATTATTTAAAAGAATATCTCCATTTCTAATATGCCTGATTATTTTAGATTTAGGGACTTTTAAAAACTTTATCAACACTGCATCAAGTCTTTTACCATCGTCATTCTTTAGAACATTAATAACACTATATTTTTCAACATTCCTAATATTTAAAGACAACATAAAACTAAATTTTACTACATTTTTGACAAACAAAATTAACTATCAAAAATGAACATACAGAGATAAAAAACGAAGGAACAATAGGATGAAAATAATAACTACCTACTTCACCATAAAAAATTATGATCAAATAACTCAAAAGTCCCAAAACCTGAGAAATAAAAGCCGATATTTTACTTACAAAATTAAAATAAAGTCCAAAAACAATAATAGAAAAGAATGAAACTTCCAAAGCTCCAATTGCGAAAATATTTAAAAAAAGCAAAAAGTCAGGTGGTTTTAAAGATAAAAAAACTATTATTAACATAAAACAAACATTAGAAATAATAATAATTTTATTAATTCCAATTTTAGCACTAATATTTTTACTTAATGACAATATTGACTTTACCCAAATAGAAGACAGCAAAAGAAGACCTGAATCTATTGTAGACATTATTGCTGATAAGAGTCCTACAAAAAATAATATAAATATTTTAGGATTTAAAACCTTTAATGCTACATTTAAGATAACTTTATCATTGAGTTCAAATTCAGGAAAAATAATAAGAGAAAAAAAACCTATTAAATGCATAATAACAACTAAAAATCCTATTACAAAAGTAACAATAGGAAGAGAAAACCTAATAGCTTTCACATCTTTAAATGCTATAAAATTATTAACAAATTGTGGTAGTCCCAATACCCCAATTCCTATTAGTATCCAAAAAGAAATTATATATTCAATTTTCAAATCCAAATTTGATGGTAAAAATAGATTATCTTTAAGATTCAAACGAGCCATCTTAAAAAGATTACTAATTCCACCTCCCAAATCAACTAACCTTGAAAATAATAGTACAGACGCTATGATCATCAAAATACCTTGTATTAAATCCATATATGCTATCATCTTAAACCCTCCCAAGCAAACATATAAAAAAACAAATAGAGAGAAAAAAATAAGAGCATCAGTATAATTAATTTGAAAAAAAACCTCTAAAAGTTTAGCACCTCCCATAAGCTGAGCTGAGATTAAAAACAAAGAGAAAAAAATTATTATCAAACTACTAACAAAAACTAAAGATCGACTAAGATATCTATATCCAATATAATCAACAATATTTATTGCATTAACTTTTTTAGCTTCCAAATTCAATTTCTCACCAATAATGACAAATGAAATTAAACTTGTAGGAATTTGAATAACTGCTAAAAATATAAAAGACAATCCATACCTATAAACAGCTGAAGGCCCTGAAATAAAACTACTAGCACTAACATAGGTAGAAGCAACAACTAATGACATTATAAAAAAATTTAGACCCTTATTTGCAAGAAAATAATTATGTAAAAATGACGCTCCTCCCCTTTTTTTTCCAGAAAAGATGCCAAAAGCACAATAGGAAATCAAAAAGATAAAAAATAAAAAAAACGCTTTAGTCATTCTTAAAAAAAATCACAAAAAAACACACTAATAACAAACTGAAAATAGGAAACAAGATACATGATAGAAAAAACCAAAGAGGAATATTAAATACATAAATAGGAAAGTAAGATAAATAAGCTGATAAAAGCCACCAAATAAACAGAAATAAATATATAATACTTGCAAAAAATACTTTATTTATCAATTAAAAATCCTTCTGAAAATATTAAATATAATTATATTATAATGTATAAAATAAACATGAAAAACATGAAGAAACATAAAAATATATTAATCGGGGTATGCGGGGGAATCGCAGCCTATAAGTCAACCTATATTATCTCAAGTCTAGTAAAGATGGGATATAATATCAAAGTTATAATGACAAAAAACGCGACTAAATTTATTACTCCCTTAACACTAGAGACGGTCTCTAAAAACAGAGTGGTTCAAAACCTGTGGAATACAAGCCACGAAGAAGTAGAACATATAAATTTGGCAAGATGGGCAAATTTAATATTAATTATTCCAGCAACATACAACATCATTTCTAAAATTGCATCAGGAATTGCTGATGATATTTTAACTACAGTCATATCTGCAAGTACTGTTCCAACTTATTTTGCAATAGCAATGAACAACATAATGTATCAAAACCCCATTCTAGAAGAAAACATTAAAAAACTAAAAAAATATAATTATAAATTTATTGAACCTGATGAAGGATTCCTGGCATGTTCTTTAAATGCTATTGGACGACTTAAAAATGAAAATGATATTTTAAAAATAATATTAAACGCATTAGATCCAAAATTACCATTAAAAAACAAAAAAATACTAATAACCGCATCTAGAACTGAAGAAGAATTAGATCCAATTCGTTACTTCTCAAACAAATCAACAGGACAAATGGGCTTCAGTTTAGGCATTGAGGCACGAAATCTTGGAGCACATGTAACAATAATTACAGGTCCCAGCAATGAAAACACACCTTTTGGAATAAACGTTATTAGAATAAAAACAGCATCAGAAATGTACAAAGAAGCAATAAACATATACCAAGAATTCGACGTTATAATTGGCGCTGCTGCTGTTGCAGACTTTAGACCTGATAAAATTTATAAGACTAAAATCAAAAAAGATACTATTGAAGACCTTCATATTAAATTCATAAAAAATCCGGACATAATAAAACATATAGGTAAAAACAAAACTAAAAACCAAATTGTTATTGGATTTTGTGCTCAAAAAGATGAAATCTTAATAGAAAAAGCCAAAGAAAAACTAAAAACAAAAAATTTAGACTATATTATTGCAAACGACTTAAAATATTTTGGATCAAGCCTAAACAAAACTTATATAATAGACAAAAATAGTGTTAAAGAACTTCCTGAAATATCAAAAAAAGAAACAGCTACAGAAATTTTAAAAATTTTATATCAATAATTCGTTAAAAGTTTCCTTAAATACTCTGACCGAGTTGTCCTCTTGATCTCTTTAAGCTTTCCTGAGAGTAATGCGGATTTATTATAAACAGCGCCCTTAATTGCAAGATTCATTAAATCAATATTTTTACTCTCAATGATCTTAGAATAAAAATTATCAAAATTACCCTTTCTAACTGCAAGACACATAGCAATACTTGTAAGCAATTTTGAAGGTTTATTAATATTTTCCTTTTCTAAAAGATTTAAAGCTATTAAACGTGCAGAATTTACATCTTTATCTAAAAGATAACTAAACATAGTAAGTTTAAAGTTATTCTCAAAACTAAAATCAAGCATTATATTTTGTATCTCTTCATAACCAGACCCCATATCTACTAAAGCTTTACCTGATGCTTCTCTGACTTTTAAAGAAGGATCGTTTTTAATCTTATAAATTAATACCTCTTTTGAAGCAATATCGCCATGACTCTTAATAGCCTCAACGGCACTAATCCTAATGTTAGCATCAGCATCTCTTAAAAAATCATGTAAAATCTCTTTTGATTTCAAAGACACATCCCTTGAGAGTGCCTCCACAATGGCAATTTTAATATTATAATTGTTATTATTATTTTGAAGATACAAATTGGCACTCTCTGTTATTTTCTCAGGCAAAAGATATGATAAAGCCTTAATAGCTGAGGCCTTAATTGCTGGATTTTCATAACTATCAACAGAAATTTCATAAAATCTATCTGCATAATCAACAGCATCAGATTTTCCAAGAGCAATGAGTATTGCCGATTTAACTCCATCATTACTAGAATATTTATCATAAACATTCATCATATCTTTTGAGTATTCAGGAGAAGAAAGCTCACCAAGATAATAAGCAGCAGTAGCCACAATATTCCCTTCCTTATTCTCAAGGATATCAATAAGAGTTTTTTTTAAAGAATCTTTACTGCCAAATTCTTTAAGATACAAAATTGCCAAATTGATCAAATTGTTAGGATATCTATTACTCTCATAATTATCAAGAATATAATTAGCAGTATCAACACTGCCTGCATATTTAAGTGATAAAAACAAATCAAGAATTGCTAATTTAAGATCAATATTAAAAGTTTTCTGCAATCTCTTCTCAAGCAAAACATTATATTCACCATCACCTGATTTTTTAAGACTATTAATAATTTCAATAACTTGGGTATCAAGTCCATAAGAAATAGCATCATTTACCCGCTTCACATCTAAGTTAACATTTTCAAGAACAGGATTTTGAGTATCATCTCTCTTTAAATCATTTTCTGTAATATCCTTACCGATCTTATGCTCCTGAGACACTAAAGGTTTAATTGACAATATTGTCCCTTTAATAGCAAAAATATCAAGTACAATACAAAAGAAAAAAACAAGCTCTAAATACCTCATAAAATCTCCCTACTAATAAACTTAAAAATCTTATTAACACCAAGCAAATAATAACACAGTACCAAAATAACAATACTAATTACGCCTGCAACACTTAATAAGTAAAAATTACTGAAACTAAATCCTACATCCCATTTAAAATTCTTAAAAAGAGTATAAAATAAATATAAGGGAATAAGGGAAATAAATGCCTTAATAAGAGCTACTAAAGATCTAACAAATTCAAGCTTCATCCCCCCTTTAAGTCCAATGAAATAAAAAATAACTACACATAAAGCAAAAGAAATTGATTGTGCAATAGGCAAGATATCTACCACTTTATAAAATTTAATACCAAAAATTGAGATTGTAATATCAATAGCAGCAAAAAGAAGATTAAAGTAAAGCGGAATTTTTGAGTTACGTATCGAAAAATAATATTTCTGAAACAATCCAAAAATTGAAGAAAATGGTAATCCAATTAAAAAATATTGTAATACATTAACGGTTCTTTGAGTATCATATACGGAAAATTTACCTCCTGTAAGCAATAAATTTAGAATAGGACCAGCCCAAATATACATTAAAAATGACATTGGAATCAAAATAAAAATCAAAATATCAATTCCATGATTCAAAATCAAATTTAATCCTTTATTATTGCCTAAAGAAGCATATTCTGCCATCTTAGGAAAAATAACTGTAGAAATCGAGACATAAAAAATTCCAACAGGAAGCTGATAATAAACAATTGCATTACTTAAAACAGAAACACTTCCAATATCCAGGATTGATGCCAAAGCAAATGAAATCTGCTGAGTAGCAATTGCCACTAAAGCTGATATAATCATATGCGCCCATCTTTTTAAAAATCTTAAAAATGAAGAATCATTAAAGTTAAACATTGGTCTATATGTAAGACCAATATAAATACAATTTATCATCTGAACTAAAAATTGCAAAATCCCACCAACAATTACTCCAATAACAGCACTATATATTCCATATTGCTCATAAAATAAATATATGCTTAATATAATGCTAAAAGAAAGCATAACGGGAGAAAAAGATGGAATAAAAAAAAACTTATAAGAATTTAAAACCGATGAAAATATCGATGATAAGCTTATAAGTAACACATAAAGTATTAAGTAGTTAAATATATAACTAGCCAATTCCAAATGACTACCTCTATAAGAAGATACAAAATACATAATTTGTCGAGAAAAAAAAATCATAACACAAATAATAAGACTAATACTTATAATATTAAAAGTGATAACTCGTCTGAAAAAATCAATAGCATGCTTACTAGATTTTTTCCTCTCATGAGTGAATTCCGGCATAAAAGCTGAAGTCATTGCACCTTCTGAAATAATCTTCCTTAAATTATTCGGAATATTAAAAACATAATTAAAAATATCTGACTCAAGACTTGCCCCAAAATAGTAAGAAAATACCTTAATTTTAATAAAACCCATTATACGTGAAAAAAAAATCGAAACCATAACAATAATTGTTGAAAGAATATCTTTATTCATTAAAATTACCTTCATCATATTTGCTCAAATAAAGCTTTCTAAATTTTGTAAAATCACCATTCATAATTGCATTTCGAGCCTTTTTAATCAGTCTAAACATATAATGGATGTTATGCTCACTGGCCAACATCACTCCAAAAGTTTCTTCTGATTTGATTAAATGTCTTAAATACCCTCTTGAATACCTTGTACATAACGTGCAAGAACAATCTCGCTCAACAGGACAAGTATCAAAATTAAACTCAGCCCTCTTAATACGCAATATTCCATTATCAGTTAAAAGTGAACCATGCCTAGCAATTCTTGTAGGATTAACACAATCAAAAATATCAATACCATAATATATTGCATCCAATATATAGTGAGGAGTACCAATGCCCATTACATACTTTGGCTTAACCTTAGGTATTAATGAAGAATTATACTCAAGAATTTCTAAGTATTTATCTCGTGGTTCTCCGACAGAAATTCCACCAATTGCGATACCAGGACTATCTAATTCTAAAATCGCCTCGGTACTTCTTTTTCTCAAATCTTTAAAAAAATTACCCTGAGTTATTAAAAATAAAAGACCATCATACCCTTCTTTTCTATTCTCATAAGCACGCAATGTACGACGAGCCCAAGAGGTTGTAATATTTGTATACAAACTCGCCTCACTGTAATCAATCCCATAAGAACTACAAATATCAAGCGCCATAATAATATCACTCTCAAAAATTTCTTGCATCTTAAAAACACTCTCAGGTGTAAAATAGTGCCTAGAACCATCAATATGCGATTTAAAATCTACTCCCTCAGTCTCAATCTTTCTAAAATTAGCTAAAGAAAATACTTGAAATCCTCCAGAATCTGTCAAAAAATTTTTATTCCAGGCTGTAAAATTATGTAAACTTCCATATTTTTTTATCACATCAATGCCAGGTCTTAAATAAAGATGATAAGTATTTGCAAGCATGAGATTACATCCCAATTTTTCAAGCACATCATGATTTAAAGCTTTCATTGCACCCAAAGTACCAACTGGCATGAAACACGGAGTTTCAACCTTCCCATGAGGAAGTTCAAGCACACCAAGTCTTGCATTAGAATTCTTGTCATTTTTAATAATACTAAACATAAAACTTAAAAAAACCTACTACTTACACACAAGATTATAAATGATAAAATTAATAATAATAAACAAAATAGTGGGTAACGAACTTGCAACTGCTATAGGCAAATATCCAAGATCTGCTAAAAAGCTAAAAACCATAATTGACATAACATACACAACTGCAAATGCAATACTATTTAACAAACTCCATATAAAAATATTTTTTTTCAAAGCAAGACTTACAAAACTCACAGTAAAACTAAGAAGTATTAATCTAAATGAAAAAAATATTCTGCTTAACAAATCAAATAAAGCTTCAGAATAATCTAATTTTTCTCTCCTAAGAGCCATCACCCAGCTGATAAGCTTTGAAAAATTCAACGTTTTTGATGAAAGCATAACTATTTTAATATATTCAGGCTCTAAATTAATAATCCCCCTACCATCAAGAACTTCATGAAATTTTTCTATCACATCCCGTTCGACCTTAGAAAATTCTCTAACACCATAAAGCCTCCACCTGGAATCAATCCACTCAGCCTTACTTATATCATACCTTTTTTTAAAATTATCATTTTGATCTTTTAAAATAATCATCAAGTTAGCAATAGTATCATTCTCGATATCATAATGCTTAATATTGTAAATTTCTCTTGCAAAATCCCTAATGATTATATTTCTATCATTTGCACCTTGATTGCCAACACTATTCTTAAGAAAAGCATCCCTTTTAGCAATAGTATCTATAACCAAATAATTATCAAAAAAAAAGAGCAATACTGAGATAAAAACACTAAGCATAATTATTGATCTTAAGATTCTAGAAATAGAAATACCACAACTAAAAAGTCCTATTATTTCGTTTCTCATAGAAAGATTACCAATAAGATTAGAAACGGCAAAAAGAAAAGACAAAGCCAAACCATCTGAAAAACACTTTGGCAAATAAAGATAATAAATATAAACAATATCACTAATACTAAGATTATGATCAAGATAATTAAAAAGATTAGTAAATAAATCGATAAGCACAATTAAGATCACAAAAAGAAAATTCATAAACAAAAAAGTCAATGATATATTATTCACAAAAAGCTTATCTACTTTCATTTCTTTAAAAGTCTCAAAAAAAGTATCAAACCTGCAAAAATTAACATCACATTTGGTAAGACAGTAATAAGAAAAGGATTTGGGGAATACTGAACAGTATAAACTTTTCCACCAATAAACATTACCCAATAGAAAACACAAATAAGAATTGAAATCACAAGTTCAAGAATAATAGAATATTTTTTATTTGAGTACATGCCCATACCAAAAGCCAAAAAGATAAAAAATAAAACAGACAATGGTAAACTAATTTTTTGATAAAATTCCAAACAATAAAGAGCATAACTTCTCTTAACAATTAGATCTTCATAAGGGCTATAATTCAAACTTAAATTATGCATATAACTTAAGTTTTCAAGAACAGATTCTTCATCTAAAAAACTATTCTTATCATATAAATAATTCAAATAAATATTTGAAAAATTTAAATACAAAAGATCTTCCTCTAAATCATTTTTCATATTTAATTCTTTAACTAACTTATCTTGCTTAACAATAAGTTTCATGACATCTCTAATACTCATCTGCGATGGTGCCACATAACTTAATAACCAACTATCACTAAACGTTACTTGATCAATTGAATATTTCATCCGATCAGCATAAAAATAGTCATAAAACCCACTCTCATCCTCTGTTAAGGCAATTGATAAAACATCATTCAAAATAAAATATACCTGATAATTTTCTTTTTGAATATTAAGTTCCCTTGCCATCAATATTCTGTCATAACCTTTAAGTCTAGTATTATCAAAAAAAGTAACATTTTTATACCCTGTTTCAGATTTTTCTCCTGATACAAATATTAAATCTCCATATTGTTTGCTTGAATAAGGCTTTAATATCAAATGAGGTATTTCTTCTTTGATTTCATTAAAAATTTTCAATCTACCAATAGAACCAAGAGGAAGTAAAAAATCATTCGTAATAAATGAAATCAATGCAATAACTATCCCTAATTTAAAAAATGGAATTAATAAATCAAAAATAGATATTCCAATTGATCTAAAAGCCAATATTTCATTATTAAGTTTAAATCTATAAATGGTAAGTATCACTGAGAGTAAAGCCGCAAAGGGAGGTGAAAGAGCAATTATCATAGGAAGTGAATATATAACAAAAATAAAAGCCTTTAAAAACGGAACATAATTTTGAAGAAGTATTCTCATAAAAAAAAGTATTTGGTTTATGAAAAATACAAAGAAAAAAAACAAAAAAGTAATTAAAAAATACTTAAAAAATTCAATAATTATGTAAGATTCATAATTGTTTTTTAATACTCTCATTTACAAAAACCAAACCATTATTTAAAGTCCCAAGTACAACATAATCATCAAAATTTAAAATTTTTACTAAATTTAAACTAATAAGTCCATCACTAGGGCCTAAATAATCCCAACTATCATTTACTGTATCATAAATTAATAAACCATGTTCAAAAGTTGCAAATAACAACTTATTATCCCTAATCTCCATATCAAGAAAATACCCAATGCTAGGATCATTGTTAACATTATATTTTACATATGTATTATTATCTAAACTCAATCTAAAAAGACCACCTCCATAAGTTCCAACGTAATAACCACCATCATGCTTCTTTATAAAATTAATATTTCTCTCACTATCTATTTTGCTAAAAAAACTTAAATGTTTAATTTTATTAAAATTAGTTAGATCAATGCTATAAATAGCCTTATCCATTGTTCCTACCAATAACAAATTTTTCTGCTCATCTAAATACAGTGATGAAATCTTATTAGAACCAAGTTTAATATAAATCCAATCACCTGCATCGGAGTAAAACCATAGTCCAGCATCTAGAGTACCAACAAAAATTCCATCTTTAGCACCCAGTAAAACTTGTATACTATTTAAGTTAACATTTAAAGGTATTTTAACTTTTTTAATAGCCCCTTCCAAATCATCAATATAATAAAGAGCATTATTTCCACCAACGTATATAACTCCTTTATGCTCTGCAAATCCTTTAAGTCCATTTAAAACAATACTTTTTTTATCTTTAATATAAACCTTATATTTATTACTCTTAATATCATATCTTAAAAGACCACCAAATATGTTTGAAACAAAAATATTACTCCCTAAAACAAACATATCAAAAATACTATTATCTAAAAATCCTAAAGTTTCTAGATTTAAATAATTTATTCCAAATTTATTATTCAAGAAATTATAAATTCCTAGATCATAGCCTGACTTAAGAGAAGTTTTATCAATATCCTTTAATGCAGAGATTGCACCTACTTTATCCTTAACAAAATATTTTAATTCAGCAATCCTAAGACTAGCATGAGAATTTTGATAATTTTTTAAAAAATTATCAAAATGATATTCAGCTAGATCATAAGCGCCTATGTTATAATTCATATAACCAAAAAATAAATTTGCTTTAGCAATTAATTCTTTATCATAATTTTTCTCATCAGCTACTATTTTATTCAAGTAGTAACTGGTCATACCAAAATTTTTTTGGGCATAACTCTCTCTAGCACTTTTAAAATAAGAATTATCCTCTTTTAAAAAAGAATCACTTAAGAAAAAAGATTCATCATCTTTAAGACCCAATAAATGACTTCTTCTATTAAAATCTAACTCATCAATATCAAATTCATCAACATTCAATTTTTGAATATCATCGACAAAATTAGGAGATAAATCAACATTTTTACTAGTCAAACATGAAAAAAACAAAAATAAGCTCACAAAAATAAGCTTATTTTTAAAAATATTACTTATATAATATACAAATCTCATAACATTTACTAATCTCTAACTAATTCAAGTTCAATCTTACCAAACTTATCAATATCAGATATTTTAACCTTAACCATTTGTCCTTCCTCTAATCTTGGAGGACGCATAGCAAATGTATTCCTACTATCTCTACCATATCTAGAATGTCTACCACTGCCATATCTGGAATGCCTCATATCACCATATCTATCATCCCTTGATTTTGGTCGATTACTTAAAAATCCTTCTTTGGTAGGAGTAAGCTCAATAAAGGCCCCAAAACTATTAATCTTTTTAACAATCCCTTCATAAATCTCACCAATTTTAGGTTCTCTTACAATACTCTCTATCCTTGCCTTAGCTTTTTGCATCTTTAAGCTATCAGTCCCAAAAAGAGTAATTCTACCATCTTGCTCAATTTGCACCCTAACCTCAAACTCATCTGTAATCGCTTTAACTGTCTTACCAGTAGACCCAATAACAAGAGAAATTTTATCAATATCAATTTGCAACTGAATAATCTTAGGAGCATTAACAGATATATCATCTCTTGATCTTGAAATTACAGAATCCATAATAGATAAAATATGCATTCTTCCAATTCTTGCCTGTGCAAGAGCATCCTTCATCAACTGCTTTGTAACATTTGAAATCTTAATGTCCATCTGAAAACCAGTAATTCCATTCTTTGTTCCTGCAACCTTAAAGTCCATATCGCCCAAATGATCTTCTTCTCCAAGAATATCACTTAAGATAACATACTTATCCCCCTCACTAACAAGTCCCATAGCTATTCCTGCAACTTGCTCCTTAACAGGAACACCAGCGGCCATTAAAGACATACTCCCAGAGCATACTGTAGCCATCGATGAGGATCCATTTGACTCTAATATCTCAGATACTACTCTAATAGTATATGGAAAATCATCTTTCTTAGGTAACATAGCTTCCAGAGACCTTTGAGCTAAATGACCATGCCCAATCTCACGTCTGCCAGTCATAAGTCTACCTGTCTCACCAACAGAAAATGGAGGAAAATTATAATGAAGCATAAAATTAAGACGCTTATCGCCATCAATATCATCCATTATCTGTTCATCAATACTTGTACCTAAAGTCGTTACAGCCAATGCCTGGGTCTCACCTCTTGTAAAAAGAGCAGAACCATGTGTTCTTTTTAAAAGATCAACTTCGGCAACAATATCTCTTATCTGTGTAGAATTACGCCCATCAGTCCTAAGATTATTTTCCAGGATTGATCTCCTAACGATTTCTTGCTCAAAATCATCAAGAGCTTTATAAAAAAGAGTTTCATTCTCTTCATCTACCTGACTTACAGAAGAAAAATGTTCATAGGCTTTTTGCTTAACTAATTTTATAGCCTTATCTCTATTAAGCTTTCCCTTCACAAAACAAGCATCTTTAAGTTCAGAGTAAATAAAATCTTTAAGTTCAGCCTTAAATTCAAATACCCTTTCTTCATAAGCAAGTGGTAATTTTTCTCTCTCACCTACTATAAGTATAAATTCCTTTTGAAGATTACAAATTTGTTTAATATATTCATAAGCTTTATCTATTGCAGCAAGCAACACTTCCTCGCTAACCTCATTAGCACCACCTTCAACCATTGTAATACCATCCAAACTACCCGCAACAACAATATCTAGAATAGAATCTTGTATCTCATCAAAAGAAGGATTTACTATAAACTCATTATTTAAATAAGCTATTCTAACAGCCGCAATTGGACCATTAAACGGAATATCTGACAAAAAAACTGCCGCAAAAGCAGCATTCATCCCAACAATATCAGGAGGATTCATCTGATCTGTAGACAAAGTCGTTGGAACAACCTGAATTTCTCTACCAAACCTCTTATCAAAAAGTGGCCTCATAGGTCTATCTATTAATCTAGAAACAAGTACTTCCTTGTCTTTTGGTTTACCTTCTCTTTTAATAAATCCTCCAGGAATCTTTCCAGCAGCATAATATTTTTCATTATATTCAACAGATAAAGGAACAAAATCCAAATTCTCACGAGCTGAATCTGAACAACATACCGTAGCAAGAACAGTAGAACCACCATAAGTAGCAAGAACCGCACCATTTGCTTGCTTGGCCAATAAGCCTGTTTCTAAAATTAAATCTTCCCTTCCTACTTTCAACTTCAAAATTTTTCTCAAAATTAACCCCTTATTACTTTCTAAGTCCAAGTTTAGCTATTAAGGTTCTATAAGCTTCCAAATTTTTCTTCTGATAATATCTTAACAAATTTCTTCTCTGCCCAACCAACTTTAATAAACCTCTCTTAGAGCTATGATCTTTTTTATTGATCCTTAAATGCTCTGTTAAATACCTTATTCTATCTGTAATTAACGCTATTTGCACTTCAACTGAACCTGTATCATTTGGATTTTTACCAAACTCTGTAATTATTTTTTGTTTTTGTTCTTTACTAATCATAAAAGTGACTCCTATACCATCATAGCAAAGCCTAAAATAGACCTTTTTGCTATAATTAAATCTTCAAAGTAAATTATAATATTTTTTTATTCAAATAACAAAAACAAAACGAAGACTTTTTTACCAAGTTGCATAAAATACCAATCAAATCAATTAAGCTAATTCTCAATCGTGATTTCAGCATACTCAACCCTCTCTTTAAAAGATTTTCTATTTTACTGTTACTTGTAAAAAGTACTGCAATAAAAACTAATAGTCTTATTCTTAAAAAGATTTATACTACTAATTATTTTCCGAAAATCAAATATCAAAAAATAATAACATACTTATATTTATTCAAACCAATACCACAAACTACTGCTAATATCTCTTCATTGCTAGACTTCAAAATCTTAAACTCACCAACACTAATTATAACATTGATATAAACACCATTTTTGACAAGCTTAATCATACTATTATCAACATAAAATTTTTCAAAAAGCCCTAAAGATTCTAAACTCATTAAAGAATTGCTAGTGAAATCTTCACAAAAACAAGCACTATCTAATCTAAAATCCCCAATCTTAATTCTATCAAGGCTTTTAACATAAGCATACGACCCTAAAGACAATGCCAAATCTCTTGCTATACTTCTAACATAAGTTCCCTTAGAGCATTTTATTTGTAGCTTCAAAATACGAGAATCAACATTATAATTTAAGATCTGAATATCATATATATTGACTTTCCTAGACTTAAGATTGAAAGACTCTCCACTAAGAGCTAACTTATAAGCTCTCTTTCCTTTAACATGCACTGAAGAAAACTTAGGTGGAATTTGATAAATCTCACCTACTAAAGACTTAATGCCAAGAGTTAATTCCTCTAAACTTGGAATATAATTTGTAGTATTTACTACTCTACCATTAGGATCAAGAGTATCTGTTTCAATTCCAAACTCAAACTCTGATATATATTCTTTATCTAAAGATATAATATAATTTGCAAGTTTAGTGTATTTGCCAACTAAAACAACCAAAAGACCACTTGCAAACTTATCAAGAGTACCTGTATGTCCAACTCGGCTTGTAGAAAAATATCTCTTTAAAGGACAGAGGGTATTACAAGACGTTATTCCAATTCTTTTATTTAATAAAATAATCCCATTCATTTAATTTTATTGTTCTTCACTAAAACTTAAATTTTCAATTATCTTATTAACATAAAAAGCCTTAGAAATAGTATCATCTCTTAAAAAATTCAATTTTGGAGTATTCCTAACTCTAATACGTTTAATAATTTCTCTTTGAACAAATCCCTTAGCATTATTTAATGCTTTAATAGCATTATCAAGTGATGCACCTTCTTTAATAGAACCAATAAATACTTTGGCATTTATTAAATCGTTTGAAATTTCAACTCTCACAACAGTTAAAAATTCATGAACCCTAGGGTCTTTAATTCCTTTTGATACTATTAAATTACTAATCTCTTGAACTAATAAACTCTCAAGTTTTGATTTTCTTATCGCTTTGTCCATACATAAAAACAATAAAGCAGATGCTTAAGATTCAAAGCGTCTCTTCACTTTCTTAATCTCAAATGCCTCAATTATATCTCCTTCCCTAATATCAAAATAATTATCAATCATAATTCCACATTCATATTGTGCATTAACTTCTTTAACATCTTCTTTAGCTCGCCTTAATGAAGAAATTTTACCAGAATGCACCTGGAATCCTTCTCTCATAACATTAGTTATGGCATCCCGTTTTATGCATCCTTGTGAAACATAACATCCAGCCACTACCCCAACCTTAGAAATATTAAAAACAGCACGGACTTCAGCAAATCCAATAAATTTTTGTTCAATGTCTGGTTCTAACATGCCTTCAAGAACTGATTTAATATCATTAATTGCATCATAAATTATATTATATTTTCTAATTTCAACTTTTTCTTGATCGGCTAACAATTGTGCTTTTGCTGCAGGGCGTACGTGAAAACCAATAATAATGGCTTCACTTGCTGATGCAAAACTAATATCAGTCTCAGTTATTGCTCCTACTGATGAATGGATAACTCTTACTCTAATTTCATTATTAGTTAATTTTTCAAGGGCATGCTTTAAAGCCTCAACAGAACCCTGCACATCCGCTTTTAAAATTATCTTAAGTTCCTTAAGTGCTCCATCTTTAATCGAATCATAAAGATTTGACACAGTAACTTTTTTTACATTCTTAGCATCTTCATATTTTTTAAGATCTTGTCTTTTAGAACTAATTAATTTGGATTCTTTTTCTGTTTTTGTAACCTGGAATGGATCACCAGCCTGAGGAATTGATGAAAAACCCAAAACATTAACAGCTTTTGCAGGACCAACGCTCTTAACAGCTATTCCTCTCTCATTAATTAATGCTCTTACCTTACCATGATAGACTCCTCCAACAAAAGAATCTCCTATAGAAAGAGTTCCATCCTCAATTATCACAGAACAAACTACTCCTCTACCTAAGTCAACTCTAGCATCAAGTACTCTACCAATAGCCCTTTTAGTTGGATTTGCCTTCAATGACATTACTTCAGATTGCAGAATAATCATATCAAGCAGTTCTGTAATACCAATATTTTTAAGAGCCGAAATTGCAACAAAAATTGTATTTCCACCCCAATCTTCAGGAACCAAATCATACTCTGAAAGCTGATGTTTAACTCTATCCAGATTTGAATCTGGCAAATCAATCTTATTAATTGCAACAATAATGGGCACTTCTGCGTCCTTTGCATGATTAATAGCCTCAACAGTCTGCGGCATTACTCCATCCACAGCAGAAACAACAAGCACAACAATATCTGTAACCTGTGCCCCTCGACACCTCATCATAGTAAAAGCTTCATGTCCTGGAGTATCTAAAAATGTTATTTCATGATCATTATAATTAATAGTATAAGCACCAATATGTTGTGTAATTCCTCCAAACTCTGTTTGATTTATATCAATATTTTGCAACACTGATAGAAGTTTAGTTTTTCCATGATCAACATGTCCCATTATTGTAATAATAGGAGGTTTTGCAACCCTTTTGCTCTCATCATCTTCTTCTGCTTCTATAACTGTTTCATCATAGATTGACACAACATTAACTTTAGAGCCATATTCTTCAACCAAAATAGTAGCGGTATCAGAATCAATCTTCTCATTAATAGTTGCCATTACACCTAAAGTCATTAACTTAGCAATTAAATCTGAGGATTTTAAATTCATTTTCCTTGCAAGTTCAGCAACAGTAATAGTTCCCATAATATCAATTGACTTAGGAATTGGATTTGCTAGATTTTCTTTCTTCTTTTTTTGAAGCTGCTCAAACACTTTTTGTTCTATTGTTTTGCTCTCAATTTCTTCCTTTTTCCTCTTGTAACCTTTTTGACTTTCTTGTTGCTGCTTCTTCTTCTCACCAAGTTTCCTATTAAGACCCTTATTATCAGAATCAGAAGGTGAAATTGCAACACTAGAGATAACCTTAGTTCTTATTACTCGTCTAAATGTCTGAGGACCACTACTACCATGAGTATTAGTTCTATTGAAATATCCTCTATTACCTTGTTGCTGGCTACTAGTATTATCCTTATCTACATTTAAAGAAGAACTCCTAACTCCCCTATCTTTATTACCATACGAATATCCTCTATTATCTCTATTATGAGCATTGTTCCTATTGAAATAGCCCCTATTACCTTGTTGCTGGCTACTAGTATTATCCTTATCTACATTTAAAGAAGAACTCCTAACTCCCCTATCTTTATTACCATACGAATATCCTCTATTATCTCTATTATGAGCATTGTTCCTATTGAAATAGCCCCTATTACCTTGTTGCTGGCTACTAGTATTATCCTTATCTACATTTAAAGAAGAACTCCTAACTCCCCTATCTTTACTACCATACGAATATCCTCTATTAGAATGCTGATTTCCTCTTGAATTTGAGAAGTCCACAAAATTATCTTTGGATTTATTCAAACTTTTATCAGTATGGGCTACAACCTTTACTACTTTCTTTCGTAATTTAACAACTTTAATCTTTTTTTCATCTTCAATGCGATCATCATCAATATTTTCTGACAAACTATTACTCCTCTTCAAATTCAAAGCTAAGCCCTATCTTACAACCTGGACAAAAAGTCATATTTTCATTAATAACAGCCCCACACTCAGGACAAAGCAACTCTTCTTCATCTTTCATGCCTTCAATAGATCCATCATCATTAGAAATTATTACCATCCCTTCCTTTAGTATCTTATTTATTTCTTCTTGCTTTTCATAAGCTATTCCCAACTCAAAAAGCTTTTCCTCACTAGCATCCAAAAAACTATCAATATCATCAAAACCTGCTTCAACCAATTTATCAACAATATCATTATCAAGAATTTTAAGTTCACTAATTTTGTTTATTTCCTCAAATTCATCTTCTTGAACATTATCCTGAATAATTTTATCAAACATTTCAAAAGAATCTTGTTTAAACTCTCCACTTGCTTTCATTTCAGCAAATTGACTACTAGTTTTAACATCAATTGCCCAATCAAGCAGTCTATTTGCAAGTCTAACATTCTGTCCCATTTTACCTATTGCAAGCGAAAGCTGTTCATCGCTAACAACCACCAAAGCTTTATGCAAATCCTCATCAACAATATATACATTATCTATTTTAGCAGGGGTTAAGGCATCTCTAATAAATTCTTTAATATCCTTAGAATAAGGAATAATATCTATTTTCTCACCTTCAAGTTCCTTAATTATTGATTGAATCCTAACACCTTTTTGCCCAATACAAGGACCTACAGGATCAATATCTTCTTTCTCAGAATAAACAGCAACCTTAGTTCTATAACCTGGATCTCTTACTATCTTATGAATCTTAATAAGACCTTCCTCAATCTCAGGAATCTCAAGAGTAAGAAGTTCCTCAATAAATTTAGGATGAGTCCTTGATAAGACTACCTCTATTCCATTTTTTCCCTTCTTTACACTGTAAACAAGAACTCGAACTTTATCATTAAGCCCATAAACTTCCCTTGGAGATTGATATTTCTTAGGAATAACACCATCTGTACTCCCAAGATTCACATAAAGATCTCCATTCCTATTTTGCTGAACATACCCAATAACAATTTTATGCAATTTGTGTTTAAATTCTAAATAAAGTTCATTATCTTCGATTCCCTGCAAATCGCTCTTAGTTCTCTGCTTAGCAACTTGAATTGAAAGTCTATCAAAAATCTTTGGATCAATCTCAATATATGCATATCCATCTTCCATTACTTCACATTCTTGAGCATCGTCTTTCAATATCTCAAGTATATCGTCTTGAACTTCCTCTACAATCCTTTTTTTAGAATAAACTATCAAATCCCCAGTATCCTCATCAAACTTAATTAAAGCATTCTCACTCGTTCCAAAATACTTCTTATAAGCTATCATTATAGATTCCCTAACCGTCTTTCGAATAGCATCTATGCTCATTCCTCGCTCATTAGCAATATTGGCAATCATTTGACCAGTGCCCTTTATCATATCCAAGACTCCTTCACGATAATTTAGCCTTCTTAACATCACTATAAAGAATTCTTATCTCTTTAGTATCTGTTTTAAAAATAAAACCGTCTGCCTCTGCTTTTAAGATAAGACCTTCTTCAAAATCA
Source organism: Borrelia parkeri (assembly GCF_023035815.1). Taxonomy (NCBI): domain Bacteria; kingdom Pseudomonadati; phylum Spirochaetota; class Spirochaetia; order Spirochaetales; family Borreliaceae; genus Borrelia; species Borrelia parkeri. The sequence goes on along the minus strand of NZ_CP073159.1, from coordinate 853,685 downwards.
TTATCTAACATTAACTTAATCTTCCTACCCTCAAAAATTTTAAATTCTCTATCACTCTTAATTTTCCTATTTATCCCAGGAGTAGAGATTTCTAAACTAAAATTATATTTAAGAACCACTTCTAAACTCAATAAAATCATTTTATGTAAATCACAAAGAGTATCAACTCCAAAATCATCACTCTTATAAAGAACTATTTGAATTCTCCCTTCATCTCTTTTCTTGAAAGTGTTAATTTCTATAATTTCAATTCCTAATTGATCTGTTACATTCTTTATTAAATTGTAAACTTCACTATTATCAATAATTTTAACCAATCATATTCCTAAAAGAATAAGGCTCTTTTTAAAAGAACCTTATTAAATAAAATAATCAATACAACCTAAGAATAACATTAACGACAATAAATGTCAAGAAAACAACAATCAACTAAACTCTCGCAATTGATAGCTTTATCACACTTAAAGCCCCATGTCTTATAAGAATATCTTTACAAAAAGTCATAGAGGCTCCTGTTGTTACAATATCATCAATAAGTACAACCCTTTTAAACTTAATATTTCTATACCTCAAATTTAATTTAACTTTATTCTCCAAATTACTATGCCTTAAATCTCCACGCAATAGCTTTTGACTCTTGCCTAATCCTCGCTTAAAAACATTGATATAATTTATTTCACTATTACTTAACAAGTTTCCAATATATTCCATGTGATCAAAACCATAAAAAATTTTTCTTTTAAAACTGCAAGGAATACTAACAACAAGGTCAAAATCAATACTCATCAAAAAATGTAAAATCCCATTTGCAAAAAACCGACCAAGAAATCTTTGTCCATCTCTCTTGTAAGTAAGAACCAAGTTCTTATATTCATTTTTATAGTCAAAAAAATACCAAATATCATCTCTCAGCTTAACATCGAAATGAAAAAATTTAATACAATCTTTGCAAAGAGCATTTAAGTAAACATAATTTTTATGACAACAAGAACAAAAGGGAAGAAATATGCTTTTTAAAATACCCCAATTCCACACTTATATGCCCCTATGTCTTAGTCTTTAAAATTATTTCAATTAGTAAATTCATTGCTTGAAAAGGAGTAATATTATTGACATCTATTTTAGAAATAAAATTTTTAAGTTCTAAATAATCATTAAGTTCTGACTCATAACTTAAATCTTCTTTCATTACTTCTTCACCATCATTAATAATAAAAGTGGCTGAAGTAAAAAATTCCGGCACATACAAATGCTCTCTACTAGTCAAACTTTTAAGAATAATATTAGCCCTCTTAATAACTTTTAAAGGTATTCCTGCTATGCGAGCAACATAAATCCCATAAGAATTAAGAGAAGGTTTTTCTTCAACCTCTCTTAAAAAAATAAGTTCATCACCTTGTCTTTCAATTTTCATTGAAAGATTAACAAAAGAATCATGCTTAATAGCTGAAAGCTCATGAAAATGGGTTGCAAATAAACTTCTAGCTTGGATATGCTCTAAAATGTATTCAACAATTGAATATGCAATAGCAAGTCCATCATTAGTACTAGTACCCCTACCAACTTCATCCATAATTATCAAGCTATTCTGAGTTGCATTTCTTAAAATATTAGCCGTTTCATTCATCTCTACTAAAAATGTAGACTCACCTTTGGAAATATTATCACTTGCCCCGATTCGACAAAAAATTTTATCTGTAACTCCTATGATGGCCTGATCAGCAGGCACAAAAGAACCAATATGTCCCATTAAAACAACTAAAGCAGTCTGACGTAAATAAGTCGATTTACCTGCCATATTAGGACCAGTAATTAAACAAAAATACTTATCATTGTCAATCTTTACGGAATTTTTAGTAAAACCCTCCACTCCCTTCATATAATGCTCAACAACAGGATGTCTGGAACACTCAAGAATAATTTCTTTATTGTTAGTTAGAGTGGGTCTTACATATTCATTTTTTTTAGCCAAATACGCAAAATTAGAGACTACATCAACATACGCAAAAAATTTAGCAATTTTCTTAATAACCACACTATGCTTAACAATTTTTGAAGCTATGTCATCAAACACTTCTTGCTCAAGAGCCAATAAATTATCCTCAGCATCATTAATATCCCTTTCAAGTTCAATAAGTTTGTTAGTTTTATATCTCTTAACAGAATTTAAAGTCTGACTTTCTATAAAATGAGATGGAACTTGTCCATAATAACTCTTTGTAACCTCAAAAAACAAACCTCGAACATTAATTCTCCTAATTTTAAGGCTATTAATTTTGCTAAAATTCCTCTCAAAATTAAGATAATCATCAACATAGTTGCTTGCATTATTTTTAATTTCTCTTAAACGATCAATCTCAAAATTATATCCATGTTGAATAAGTTCATCTGGCTCCTTTGAAATGGAGCAATCAATTAAAGAATAAATTTCTCTTATATTATTTTCATCATTATCATCAAATATCCAATAACTAAAAGAATGTTCATTAAGGAGCCTCTTTGCTGAAAAAAATGCTGTCAAAGATTCCTTAATCAATAAAAAATCTTTTTTAACATATTTTTTCATTTGAAGTCTTGAAATTACTCTCTCAATATCCCAAACATTACTAAGAATGTCTCTCAATTTCATACTTAAATTAATATTATTGTTTAAAAATTCTACATGATCTAATCTATTGTTAATTGCAACAATATCTAAAAGCGGATTTAATATATATTCTCTTAAAAGTCTCTTCCCCATGGGAGTTTTACAATCATTTAATACTGAATAAAGAGAATAGCAGGATGTTAAATCATTATTGTTTTTAACAAGTTCAAGGTTTATTTGAGTAACATCATCAAGAAACATATATTCAGAATCATTATTAATATGAATTGTGTCAATATTGATTAATAAATTTTTCAAGTTATTCTTTATATAATCTATTATTAAAAAAGATGAAATATAATAAGGCTCATCCTCTTTAAACCCAAGAGCACTCAAACTAAGAACATTAAAATGCTCTTTTAGTGATTTCATGGCAATTTCTTTGTCAAAATGCCAATGAGGAATTTTATTAACTAAAAATCGATCAAGAGCAAGCTTTTCTAAATATTCATAATAAAACACCTCTGAAACTATTATTTCTTTTGGAGAATACTTCTCAATATCCCGTCTTAACCTTTCTAAAAAATTTCCCTCATAAAGGATTATTCCAAGTCTAGATGTCGACAAATCTATATAAGAAAATGAATAATAATCTTTATAATCACTAATAGCTATCAAATAATTATTAATATCATCTTGCAAAAAATCTTCATCGATCACAACTCCAGGACTTATAACTTCAACAACTTCTCTTTCTAAAGGCCCTTTAGAATCAGTTTGCAATCCTTGCTCACAAATTGCAACCTTTTTATCAAGCAAAATCAATTTTTTTATATACTCTTTACTTGTATGACAAGGCACCCCACACATAGGAACATTTTCTCTTTTAGTCAAAGTTAATCCTAAAAGCTTGCTTCCCTCAAGAGCATCATCAAAAAACATTTCATAAAAACTACCTACTCTAAAAAACAGAATAGCGTCTTTATATTTATCTTTAATATTCAAATATTGCCTCATCATCGGCGTAACATCTTTTTTCATATAAACAATACCAAAATTATAATTGATATTATTAAAACTTTACAATATACTTAAAATTATCAAAAAGAATTAACAATGGAAAAAGATACTTCTCAAAGCAATGTCTTTTATGTGTGTAAAGACGATTCTGTTTTCATAAAATTAATTAACAGACTTACTGCATTATATTCTGTCAATTTTAAAACATTTATCAAAAATATATTCATAAATAATAACGATAAGATTAATAAATTATACATAGATTTATCGGAAACAAAATATTTAGATTCAACTTTTATGGGAGTACTAATATACATTGATAATAAGAGCAATGAACACAAAAAAACCTTTAAAATAATAAATTCTAGCAAAGAAGCACTTAAAAATTTACAATCTCTTGGTCTTGAAAAGATATTAAAAATAGAAAATAGAGAAGAAAAATTACAAAAAAGTGACATGAAAGAATATTTTTGTTTCAGTGCACATAAAAATACAATATTTAAATCAATGTTAAAATCACATATTTTACTCTCAAGCCTCAACAGAGACAACAAAAAAGAATTTTGCACTCTAATTAGAAGACTAAAAAAAGAAAACAACAACTAAAAAGCAATTTTAGCAATATACTAATGTTCACTTAAATACTTAATAATATCATCTGTTATATCAACAGTACTATTATAATAAAGAATATATGGATTATCTTTTTTCATAACCAAAGAAATACCATTAGTCTCTGCAATATATTGAATACCATTAAGTATTTTGCCCCAAAGTAATCCATCACTATTTAGACTGTTTATATTAATCTGTTTCTGTTGCTCAAGATTACTCTTAGCCAAGCTCTTAAGCTTCTTAAGCTCATCAATCTTCAAGTTATATTGATTACCATACAATTTAGCACTCTCCAAATCATGAATACTAACAGATTCATCATATATTTTTCTCAAATCTTTAATCTCAGAATTCAAGATATCTATTTTTTCTTGATAATGATTTTTCAATTGCTCAAGATTAGACTTTAATTGTGGACTTAAAAACTCAATTACAACCTTCTCAAAATCTACAATACCCACTTTTGTAACATTAACTGAAAAAAGATTTAATGGAAAAAAACATGCAAACAAAAACACTATAAAAGCCATAAAAATCCTCCCTACAAAAAGCTAACTAAATTATATCAGTATCTCATATCAATGGCTAAGAAAAATTTAAATCCTCCAAAATAATTATAATATCTATTAACACCTTCATTATTAAAATGAAATGGATAAGCTATTACAAAAGATAAAGGCATTTGAGGCAATACACTTCTAATTCCAAAACCCCAACTAAAAATAAAATTACTAAAAGGAACAAATAAAGAATTTTCTTGACCTTCTAGAGAATATGAAGCCATGTCTAAAAACAAAATATCCCAAACCAAAATATTCTTAATCAAAGGCATTGATAACTGAAGAGTATTTACAAACGAACTATAAATATTACTCAAAGTTCCCCATCCTCTTGCAATCATAAAGTTTTCACTAATAACTATAAGGTGATGTGGTTGAACTTCTATCTCAAAACCATTTCCAAGTGGTGGTAAAATATTTGAATAAACACTCCGCAGAGTTAAAATTAAATCAAAAAATGGGGTGAAAACATCCTGATAGCCTAAAAGAGAAAAATATCTCTCAAAAGTTGTTGTGGATTTTGAAAAATGACTCTGTCCAAACAAAAATCCACCAAAAAGATCAAATTGCTGCTTAAGCAAAAAACCATTATTAGATAAAGACTGAGAATTTCTTGTATCCCATGCAACGCTAATACCAAAAGAATTTTCAAATCTAATAGTATTATAATTATCCCTTAAATAATAATTTGAAGGTCTGTTAACATTATCATCATAATACACATATTTCAAGGCAGTTTGTGCAGTTCCAACAACTGATTGCTTTCCAAGATAATTAGAAAAAGTATAACCAGTAAACCCACTAATACTAAATTTAGCTAAAGAATAATTCATAACATTAAAATCCGAAAAATTTTTAGAATTATTATATGATTCCCAACTTACAAACGGATCTGGAACTTCTTTTTTGTCCGTAAATATAGGTCCATTAATATCCTGATACGCTGTATTTATAGAATGTGAAAAATCAAAAAATCCTCCAATAGTCCATCTAGTCTGCATAAACCAATTATCTTCAAACATCAACCTAAAACTTTGCTCTGAAAAAGCAAGATTAAGCCTTGCAGAAAGAGAATACCCTTTACCTAAAAAATTAGATTGCTCCCACTGCCCAAAAACCGAAAATGGAAGCCAAGAATTACTCACCGCACCAAAATTCATACCAAATCTAAAACTTGCTGTCTCTCGCTCTTCAACAGCAAAATTTATCTTCATTAAACCCTCAATATTACTTGGAACAACATCGGGTATAACATTTCCAAAATAGCCAAGTCTTTGTAAATTAAGCATTCCCATCCGAAGATTTTCCAAACTAAAAATATCACCCTCAATTAGCGGAATTTCTCTAAGGATTACATGAGAAGCTGTTTTTTTATTACCTGAAACAGTAATAGATTCAATATGTGCTTTCTCTTTTTCTAATATTTTAATAGAATAATCGACAAATTCATCTCTTATCGTCTGAGAAGGCACAATCTCTGTAAAGATATAACCATCGGAATAATACTTTTCCCTAATTTTTGCAAAATCTTGCTCAAATCTTGAATCATCAAAAATATCTCCTTCCTTAAAAGTAATCAAGGATTGCAATTCTTCTAATTTAAAAACTAAATTACCAGTAATTTCAAATTTACCAAATTTAAAAACATTACCCTCTGAAATAAAATATTTTAAGAAAACTTCTCTTTCCAATTTTTTAGCATCACTGGGAATCCGTATATCTACAATACTATCTACAACTTTTGCATTAATATATCCATTGTTCTTATAATAAGACTCAAGTTTCATTTTATCTTTATCAACATTTGATTTTAAATACTTGCCATCAAAAAATAAAGATGCGGGTTTTGATACTAAATATTTTCTAAGAATACGACTCTTAAAGTTCAAATTCCCCTCAAAAGAAACTTCTTTAACAACATACTTAGGACCAGCATTAATTTTAAACACAATATCTACTAAACTATTTTTCTCTTTAATATCAAATTCAACAGTAACATCAAGATATCCAGCATCTTTGTACATTTCTTCAAATTTAAGAACACTTTTTTTAATTTTTGCAAGATTTAAAGCCTCTTTTGCATTAACACTTGATTTATCACGAAGTTCACTATTCCAAAAAACTCCACTATCATCAATAAAAGTAACAGTCTTTATTAAGGATTTTTCCTTCACAAAAAATGTAATTACAAGTTTATCATTTTCTACTCTAAACTCAGGTCTAATAAGTCCCTCAAAATAATCAAGAGCATAAAGATCAACTTGCAACCTATCAAAAAGTTCATCAGAATAAGCTTGTCCCAAATAAGCATTTAAAATCGAGCCAAAGTCATTTTCTCTTATATTCTTAAGCCCATTAAAATCAATACTTTTTATCACCTTACCCTTATAGTTCTCTTGAGAATACACTAAATTAAATACAAAAAAGAACAAAAACATAACAATAAAGACTCTAAATAACTGCACCCCACACCCCTCACATAACTCAGTATTTAAATTTCCAAAAAATAGATATTTGATTTCCTATTCCGTGACCATGTTTCATAAAATTATAATCAAAAATATAATCAACAAAGAAAAACGGTGAATCAAGTTCAAGACCAAAATTAATACTAAAATTTAAATTCTGAGATAATGGTGTTACTTCTTCTTTTAAAAATCCAAATCCCGCCTTAGCAAAAACACCATCAATAATATATTTACCCACTTTAACATTTGTTTTATCAAGAACACCTGCAAAAGTTGTTGTACTACCCAAGATACCAATAGCGTTCCTTAATATATCCGTTTTTATACTCAATAGGTCTAATTTTAATACAGAACGTATATAATCTTCAATAGGTTGTACTATCAGATCAACAAGAATATCACTAGCTAACCCAAGTGCCATTTCAGCTGTATTTGTGCCCGCTGATTGTAGTCCATGTTCACCCCCAATTATTGCACTTGATAAAAGATATTTGATCTCTTGCTCCGTTCGCACAGGATAAGATGAAAAACTAAGATTCCACAAACTCAAAGGACCATCTATGCTCATTGTTATTAACAAATTTTCATTACCATCTTTAATCACATTTGTAGCCTCTGCCTTTACCCAAGGATCAAATTTGTTCTTATTTTCATTAAAAGATATATATGACCCTCCCCTGAAAACAAATTGTTTATTATGATAATTGAAAGAACCACTTGCAACATTTAAATCTCCCTTAAGGATAAAATCATCCGTTTTAGTATCAGATTTAACCTCAAGCTTATTCCCTCTTGCAATAATAGCATTCAAGAAGGAAATTTTATTATCTGGCCAATGAAAAGCAACATTACTATCAAAATTAATTTTAAGATCTGTAACAACATCTAACCCCTTAGAGCTAACACCAGATGCTCCAACTTTTTTTGCTCTCTTATAAGGATCTATTAATAGATCAACAATCGAATTTTCAAGTAAATAAATCCAAGCATTTGAAACATTTAGATCTCCTCTAAACATAATCTCTTCAGAATTACCTTCAATAAAAAAATCACCTGAAGCATGTCCAACAAAATTTATAGTTACTTTATCAAATTTAATAGGTACTCCAGAGCTACCAGAAACACCAATATCTATCTTATAATAATCAACAATACTATCACTTAAAAAATTTAGATTCAGAAGAGCAGCGACATTGACATCAGAATAATAGTCTAAATTAAATTTGTTCTCAATAATCACATTATTATTTTTAATAATAACTGGTACATTAATTAATTCTAAAATTCTACTCTTTCCATATTGTCTAGACATTTTTAAATATTCACTGCTTACTAAACCATGTACTACTTCAAACTCTCCATTAAGATTTGGATTATATAAATCACCATCAACATCCAACGTTCCAATCACATTAAGATCATACAGAACAAAATGCTCTTTAATATTAAAAAAAGTTTTTGAACCTAATAAATCTTTTGTAATTAATTTTGAGTCAAATTTAATATCTTGAATATTACCAGTAATTTTATTCCCAGAAATGTTACCTGAGGCAAAAAAACTAAAAGGCAAATAATCATTTAACCTAATATCAAAATTACCATCATTATATTCATATAAACAACTAATAAGATCATATTCAATTGATGACATGATAAATCTTTCAGGGTTATTTTTAAATTCAATTGTAAGATCAGAAAGATCTTTGTCTTTATATCTTAAATCTCTTAAAGCAATCTCTCCATCAGTTTCACTCTTTAAAATACCAAATTCTTCCTCTGTTTTATTTTCAAATTTTTGAAAACTCGCATTCACACTTGAAGAAAAAAGCTTGCTATTAACATTCAAATTAGAAATCCCAATAGAATTTTTAATATCATATCTAAAATTACCTGTCAGAATTTCTCTTTCATTCTGACTCGCCTTTATATTATAAATATTAAGATTATTATCAACCAATCCCAAATTCAAAGAGCAATATGTAGGAACACCTACTAAAGACAGGTCATTTGTTTCAAGATACGCACTAAGAGAATAATTAAATAAATCACTATCTTTAAAACTCAATATAAAGTTACCATTAATATTTCCATTTAAGAACGAAAAGAATTTTAAATTATTGAAATTGAATCCCTGAAATCTACCAACAAAATAACTGCCATCTTCATTAGAATCAACACCAAAAAAATAACGCTCTGAATTTACATGCGAAAACAAGTTCAAATTACCACTAAGTTTATCATTTAAATTAAAATGTCCTTGCCCTTGTAAATTTGAAACCCCATTTATAAATCTAATATTTGAAAGACTAACTTGTTTATCTTTATATAAACCTTCAAAGCTAAAATTAAAATTATAAGCAGGATTACCAGCAATCTTACCTAATTTAAACTTAGTAATTTTGACATTTAAATCATCATTCATTCTTTGGTAATTTCCTAAAGAATTAACATTTAACAAAATTTCAGAATCTCCATTATAAAGATAAAAATCATTAATATTTAAAAAATAAACTATAGATGAAGCAGAATAAGTTAAACTGACTTGCGACTTAGGTGACAATTTCAAGTTGGCATACCTATCTTTAAAATTCAACTCAAAATACAAAGGATAATTTCTACTCAAATAATTAAACTCAGTATTTATCTTCAAACTATCATCAAACAACTGTACCAAAAAATTAGAATTTACATTATAATCCCCATTACTATAATTAAAGTATTTTACCTTATAAATATTCTTCTCTCCACTTGCATTAAATATTAAATTAAAATCATCTAATTTTGATAAGACAACAAAATTAAGACTATTCAACTTACTTTTAGTATAATCAACGGTATTTAAATCAAAATCTGAAGTCAAATTTAAATACTTACCCGACAAAAAATATTCAGGAATAACTTTAGTAATAAAAGTTTCTGGAAGAACATCCTTCAAAAAAAGCATAGGAAACTCTTTAACACCTAAATTAAGATTAAAATTTTCCTTATTAAAATCACCCCTTAATGAAATTTTAGAATTATTGTTAGCAAAACTTAATAAATAATTAACATAGATACGATCCTGAACAAAACTCGTTTTCATATTCAAATCTTGAATTTTAAGCCTGCCAACCCTAAAATCATCAGATTTTACGCAAAATTTTTGATTTCTCTTACTAAAATTCAAATGCCCATTAATATCCTTAAAATTAAAAATCTTTGCAGACCTAAAATCAAGCCTTCCTATTGGTACTAAATCTTTTAAAGAATAATAGCCCTTATAACCAATAAATCCTCTCTTAAGTTTTACAAAAGCATTTTGCACATCTATAACTGCTTCATTCCCTTTAATTTGGACTTTTAATCCCTGAATTTCCTTATTTACCATATTAGCATTTGAAGATGAATTTAATAAAAATGCATACCGTAAATCTTTATCTTTAAAATCATAAGAAAATGCTAGTTGACCATTTAAATTCGTATCAAGGTAATCTTTATAATTAATCAAATTTTCATTAAAGCTTATCCAATTTACAAGATTTATATCAAAGAACAAAGCATCCAATCTTAAAAATTTTTTATTAAAATCATATCTTAAATTAAAATCCAAATTCTCTCGGAGAATATTAAAAATTTCAATATTTCCCTTAGAATAATTTATTTGAAAGCCTTGCTCAAGCAAATCAAAATAACTTGTATGTAATTTTAAAAAACTAAAGTTAATATATCCATCTTCAAGATCTTTTTTAAACTTACCTTCAAAATAAAAAGTCGAATCAAGAATATTTTCATGACTAACATCGGGATTTAAAACTGCAAGAGAAGTAAAATCAACAATAAAACTAAATAAAAAATCATCGTCAATAGTCTTTAATGCAAAACTCTTAATCTGAAATTTCAGAAACTTATCAGAAGGTAGTCTAAAATTCATATTAATATCTTCTAAATGCATATGAAGACTATCAAAAAAATTAAACATTTTACCAAATATTGCATGACTAGTACTATCATCATCTAATTTCAATGTACGAGAATGTGAACTCTGAAGGTTAAGAAATTTAAAATCATTTAAATCAAAATTTAAAGTACTTCCCCTTACAAAAATATCTAAAATAATGTTCTTATCTCCTAATAACAGTTTAAACAAATCCAAATTGACTTTAACAGTATTCATCAATATTGTATCTTTATCATTTAAGCTCAACTCCAGATTATCTATTTTTATTGAAGATAAAAAATAAGGGGCAATTTTATCATACTTGATTTTAAAGCCTGTTTTCGATTCAAGGTAACTTATAATAAAAAATCTAGCAGAATAAACTTGGGCTTGAATAAATAAAATAAAGAGCACAAGAATTGATACAAAGACTATTATTGAAAAAATGAAAGATAGAGCAATCTTATTTCTTATAAAAAACAAATTCATATATATATTTATATATATTATATAATACTTAAGTAAGTATCTAATTAGTCAAAACATTTAAGGGGACAATTTTTGTGAATAAGATCCTAAAAAATTTCTATTGCATAGAAGGAATCGATGGAAGTGGAAAAACAAGTATAATTCAAAAACTACAAAAACTATGTAATAACAAACTGAAGTATTATTTTACAAAAGAACCATCACAAGGAGTCATTGGAGAATTTATAAGACAGCAACTAACTAATTTTAAAAATCCCTTAAGAAAGGTATCACTAGCATACTTGTATGTAGCAGACAGATATGAACATTTATACAACACAAAGAATGGAATAATAGAAATATTAAATAAAGGTAATACAAAAGTAATAACCGACAGATATTTATTCTCATCTATAGCATATCAAGGAGAATTGGGATATAAACTAAACAAAGAATTCCCACTTCCTGAAAAACTTTTCTTCATAAAAACGGATCCCAGTATTGCATACAAACGCATTCAAGAAAACAGAATACAAGCTGATCTCTTCGAGTTTGAAGCAGCAAAATTCAAAGAAATCAACTCTAGATATATAGAAATGCTCAAAATTTTTGACGACCTAATTGATATTGTATACATTGAAAACTCAAATGAAAAAGACTTAGAAACAAATACAAGAAAAATTTTTGATTTAATAAAATTTTAATATAATTAAAACAAAGGAAAGGATACAGACATGTTCCATAAAAAATTTTTTATATTATGTCTAATAATATTTTCAATTCTACTAATAACCAATATAAATGCATCATCAAAATTTTTCTATGCTGAACAATGGTATGTCATTTTCAACGAACAAATGAAAAAAAATCCCAATAGCTATAAAAGAAATATATTTTTTTTACAAAATGCATTAAAATATCCATTTGGAAATCCAAATTATTCTTTATCAAAAGTAGAAACAAGAGAAGAATGGGATAAATATAAGCTTCTCTTTAAAATGCATGTAAATTTACTTCTTGTTAAGCAACATCTGTATTTAGGCGATTTATTTGACACAAGATATACATATTTTTATAAAACCCCAAAAAAGAAGGGAATTCTTGAAAACTTAAATAAGTCTACAAATTTTTATAAAATAGCTGCTGAATACTATACAGAAGCTTTAAAGTACCACAAACAATTGCAAAAATATAAATTTACTAAAATGCAAAGCGATGGAATAACAAACTGGGAAGATGAATATCATAGAATTGAAACTAAAGAACTTAACTACTATGATATAATTGAAAGAGAATTAACACGTATTGAACAAACAAAGAAATTCTTTCAAAAAAGACTAAATTATTATTAATATTTTTCTAAAAAATCCATTGATACTCTTTTGAAACAATTACTTTTTGAATATAATCCTTACTAAGAGAAAATTTATCAATAAGCTCTTTAAGATCTCCCTTACTAAGAATATTACATTCCAATGACAGTGTAATTAAAGCTCTTTCTGCTAAAAAAGGCAATCCTAACAAATTTTCTAAAACTGAAATGTCACATCTTCCTCTAGATTCAATCAAAAGAGAATTTTCAAAATTTGAATTCCTCACATTACTGCTCAAATCCATTATTTCTCTCTCAAGCAATTTTTTATCACCTTGCGTATACAACAATGCAAAAGGTTTAAGAATGGTAAAAAAATACTCCCTACCAACAAGATAATGATGCCTAGAACATCTTGTAGCATAATTTGGATAAATAGCAGACTCAACAATCTCATCACCACCAACAATTAACAAAGGATCAAAATAAGGTGCAGCTATTTCCTCTCCTTTATAAAAATAATATCTGTATGTTAAAAAAGATTCATCCATACAATTAACATGCTCACAATAAGCACCAAGACGACAAATCTTATCTGAATATTCTATTAAGAGTTTAGCAGTATTATTAAATATCTCTTTCCTAAAATTATAAAGTAAAGTAGGAAGTATAAATAATACATTCGAATCTAATGCGATTTTATTTAAAATAAAAACCAAACGTTCATCGTAAAAACAAGTTTCATCAATAATAAAGGTTCCATATTCAGGATTATCGTCTATTAATTGGCCTACATCAAAAGAATTACCTGCAAAATCAACCCCATCAATCCTATCACTTCCACCGCCTCTATAAGGAATAACATTTTTAGGATAATCTTTAAACCTTTTCTTATCAAGAATATTTCTAATAAAAAATATATTGGCTCTGTTTCTACGCCCCTTGGTAATGGGATCTAACACTTTAGAAGATTTATTCTTAATAATAAGAGAATCTTTATAAATCTTAGCAGCATATTCTGTCTTACCACTACCCATAGGACCAATAATAAGCATTAAATTTAAATTAGCTTTAAAATCAAAATGACTAATAGACACAATATCATCTAGTTTGGATTTAGTATCTCCACTAACTAAATTCAAATAAAAGCCCATAAAAATCAACTCCAAACACGTTAAAGATTTTTTACACAAATACAAGAGCATCAAAAGGAATAACAAGTTGCAAAGGAGCTCCTAAATATCCTGAAAACAATCTTTTAACATAAAGCAATAAAACAAACACTCTCTTATCCTTAATATAATTAGAAGCATAAACAAAAATTTCATCATTATCCCTAAAATTAAGTTCATCACCAAGACCATTTGAAAACACCTTAGCAACTCTATATTCCCTTCCAGAAACTAAATTCAAATTTAACCCCAAAAAAGCTCCCATCAAATTCTTAAAAGAATCACCCTCTATAATAGTCTCAATAATATTGTTCGGCCGGTCTTGTGGATACAAATAACTCTCATGCTCTTTATTATCTCTTTTATACTTAATTTTAACCATAGATTTTTTTTGCAAAATATAATATTGAAGATCTCTTAAGCTATCAAATTTCAAAGAATCAACACTAAGAATAGAATCTCCACTCCTTAACCCACCAATATCTGCAGGAGAATTAGGAACTACATATGATATCTCTAAATCTTTCAAACTTTCAGAAAAAGTAAATCCCAACCACTTATTTCTTAAAATACCACCTCCATACATAAATGGTAAAACCTTTAAAACCCATTTTGAAGGTATAACGAAATTAAGACCTTGAGAATGTAAAATTCCAGCAAATGTAAGTCCAATTAACTCGCCACTTTCATTTACCACAGGTCCACCGGAATTTCCCTGATTAATGGCAGCATCAATTTGATAAGAATCGCCAACAGATAATAAATTTCTATTCTGTCCAGAAATTATTCCTGATGTAATAGTTTTCTCAAAACCCATAGGAGAACCCATGGCATAAATTCTATCTCCAATATTAATATTCGAAGAATAATTTAAATTAAATTGATGATCTAATTTAAAAGATACCTTAATTAAAGCAAGATCCATTTCCTTTGAATAAGAAATGACTGTTGCAGGGAGTTTTTCACCTTTGCCTCTTGGAAGTCTTACATAAAGATTGGAAACCCCATTATAATTATTATCAACCTGAGAACTAATTACATGATAATTGGTCAAAGCATATCCTTTAAGACTATCAACAACAAAAGCAGAGCCTAAGGCAATATTTGGCAGCCTATGACCGTTTACAATTTTAGTACCCATATCCACCCAAACTGTTAAAACAGCCGTATCAAGCAAAACATTCCTCAGAGGAGATTTTTCATTAATAACGAAATTTTGCAAAGAATCAAAAGTATTATCCAATGAATAATATTTTGCAAAAAAACTCGCAAGCATCGGGTCCTTGCGTTTCACACTCTCAAGATGTTTTAAAATCAATTGTTCTCTACTCTCAGCAAGCATCATACCAAACAAATTTAAAGTTTCAAGCTTAAAGAGTGCTTTATCATAATTTCCTTCCTTACAAAATTTAATATATTCATTTTGAATCCCGGTTAAAGCTTTATCTCTTAAACCTAGAATACCTTGATCCATTTCAAAACCATTATTTCTTAGATTATAATAACTTGAAAGAGCAATCTCAAAATTATTATCTTCAATATGTTTATTTATGCTTTTAGATGGTATATAATAAATTTGTTTGTCATCTATGTCTTTTATTGTGTTGCATGAAAAAATTAACATAAAAATAATAAAAATTTTTCTATGCATCAATCACTCTCAAAAGCTAATTAATGTTATGATAGACATCAAAACTATCATCTAAAATAACTTTCTTAACTTTCAAAACTCCTTTATCATAAATTTCAATATAATTGAATTTTTCAGACCCATTAATTTTTCTATAAATTGAAACCAAATTCCCATAAGAGTAATTCTTCACTTCAATAATATCAGAATTATTAAAAGTTTTTTTCTCTATTAAATTTTTTTGAATATCTAAAACAGAAACTCGTTTTGGATTTAAACTTAACATACTGGGAAGAAAAATTTCTGGAACATTAGCTATTAAAAATTCATTAATACCTACATAATCAAAGTTGTAATTAAAATAATTATCAAAAATTTCATATCTAAAAGAATCTAAAGCAAAAGTATATACATGTTTTTTATCTGAATAATCAACCTCAATCATATTAACATAAGGATAAACAGAATAATTAACCTTATAACCAAGCAAAGCATTTTCATAACAAACAGGGACTTTATCTTTGAAATAAACTTTATTCAAATACTTTTCACCCAGGTTTAAATCCATAGAATAGTCCATTATTTTTGAAAAAAAACTTACCAAAATTCCATTCTCAAATACTGCGGCATTATTTTTATCATCTACAAAATACATACCGGTCAAATTTTTATAATGACTTAAAAATTCATCTCGTATAATAGGATCTCTTAAGAGATCATAAAACATTTTATATTCACCTATTATTTTTGGGGGGGCTTTTTTAAAAAACATATAAGCTTCATCAGGTGTCAAGAGTCTATACTTAAGCAAATACGTACTCTGAAGACCGTTTAACTTTTCGCTCTTATTTTTTAAAAAAGTAAATAAAGCAACAGAATTAGCTTCATTTAATGTTGTATTTTTAAAAATAAAATCAATATTATCACTACTAAAAAAAGAATCTTCTTTTAATTTAAGTTTACCAAAAAGACTTGGAAAAAATTTATCTTCTTTTAAAAACCATTTAAAAAATCTCAAATCATCACTATACATAGCAAAAGAATCGGTTAACACTTTACTAAAACTTCCCTTAAAATCCCCAAGTTTACTGGAAGCTTCAAGCCTCATGTAAATCAAATCTTTATCACTTTGCAGATCCCCATACAACTTATCATAAATAGTAATAATTTCCCTATTTTTATCAATATCCTCATTTTGACTTAGAATCAATGAAAAATATTGATAATACAAATCTCTAGGCTTTATAAACGTAAAATTATTAATATCTATTGCTGCTCTCAACAAATAAATTTTATCCAACAGAGAAATATCATTTCTCAATGAAAGTTCATAAAGAGAATCTGAGTTTCTTAAATTAAACTCAAGAGAACCATAAAGCATATCAAGCCCCCTTTGAGTACCATCAAAATCTTTAGCCTCAATAAAAAGAATGTCTGATATATCTTTATCTCTATTATTTAAACTAGCATTTAAATCATTCAAGTTTACTAAAAAGAAAAACAGAAACATAATTTTCAAGATAACCATAAGACCCCTTCAAAATTTTATTTACCCATTGACTGTCTCCAGTTTAGACTCTCTTAAAGTTTTTTCATGCTCACTCTCAACAATTTCAAACCCTAAGAGCTCTCTTACTTCATTATCTGTCAAAGTTTCTCTTGCAACTAAAGCTTCTGCAAGTTTAACTAACTGATCTTTATGGTTCATCAAAATATCTGAAGCTTCTTTTAAACATCCTTCAAGAATCCTCTTAACTTCCCTGTCTACTCTATCAGCAGTATGCTCAGAATATGCTCTTGACTTAGAAAATTCTTTTGGAAGAAAAATTGGAGCTTCATCATCCACTAAAAATATTGGGCCTACATCTTCCCCCATACCCCATTCTGTAACCATTTTTTTCGCCAAATTAGTAGCTTGCATCAAATCATTTTGCACACCAGCTGTAGTAAAACCCAAATTAATCTGCTCACTAGCATAACCACCATAACATATCTTAATCTTATCAAGAATTTGATTTTTATTTATTGAAAGCCTATCCTCCTTAGGAAGAGAAAAAGCAACCCCAAGAGCTCTACCTCTAGGAATAATAGTAACCTTATGTAAAGGATCCGCATATTCAAGATAATAATGAAGCAACGCATGTCCTGCTTCATGATAAGCTGTTTCAAGTTTCTGTCTATCAGTAATAGTCATAGACTTTTTAGCAACACCCATTAATATTTTATCTCTAGCTTCTTCCAAATCATGCATAAGAATCTCAGATTGATCATTTCTTGCAGCAATTAAAGCACCCTCATTAATCAAATTTGCAAGATCAGCACCACTAACACCAGGAGTAGCTCTTGCTATTACATGCAAGTCAATTTCTTTTGAAAGTTTAGTCTTTTGAGCATGTATATTCAGTATTGCTTCTCTCTCCTTAATATCAGGAAGCGTCACTGTTACTTGCCTGTCAAACCTCCCAGGTCTAAGCAAAGCAGAATCAAGAACGTCAGGTCTATTTGTTGCTGCCATCACAATTACATTAGTATAAGTCCCAAAACCATCCATCTCGACTAATAACTGATTAAGAGTTTGTTCTCTCTCATCATGACCACCACCAAGGCCAGCTCCACGACTTCTTCCAACAGCATCAAGTTCATCAATAAAAATTATGCAAGGAGCATTTTTTCTTGCATTGTCAAACAAATCTCTAACACGACTTGCTCCAACTCCTACAAACATCTCAACAAAATCAGAACCTGACATATGAAAAAAATTTACACCTGCCTCACCTGCAACTGCTTTGGCAAGTAAGGTCTTTCCTGTTCCAGGAGATCCTACTAAAAGAACACCTTTTGGAATCCTTGCACCTATCTTTTCAAATTTCTTAGGATTTTTAAGAAATTCAACTACTTCCCTAAGTTCCTGCTTAGCTTCTTCTTGCCCAGCAACATCTTTAAAGGTAACTTTATTCTTTCCTGCCTCATACTTTTGAGCATTGCTCTTTCCAAATGAAAAAACCTTGCCTCCACCACCCTGAGTTTGACGAAATATAAAGAAAAAGAAAATAAAAAATAATATCCATGGCAAAGTTTGAAGAATAACACCAATTAAAGATGACTGACTCTTTCCAGAACTTACCTCAACTTTCTTTGCTTTAAGCTCAGAAAGCAGATTGATATCAAAATAAGGAATACTAGTAGAGAAATAAGATTTTCCTAAATTTGAATTTTTGACAATAAATTGAATTTGACTTTTATCAATTATTATAGCTGATTCAATTAAACCACTATCTAAATAAGTTTGAAATGTACTATAAGGCACGTTCTTATAATTTTCTCCGCCACGCATAAAATAAGACATGAATATTGCTAAAACTAAAAAGACTATAACAAGAACCAAAATCCAATTCTTATTTTTCTTTTTGTTATTAGATTTACCATTATTATTCAAATTATTATTGTTAATATTCATTCCTTTAAAAATCCTCCGAACAAAGATATATTAATTTTTTTAAGAATACTCTTATCACTCCACATTAAGTTTAAAGTATTTAAATCAATAATGCCAATTACCTTATCATCTAACACTAACAACATTAAATAAAGTGGATTATATCTTACAAACTTAGAAAAGAACTTCTTTGATTGTAACTTACTTTTAAAAAATCTATGCCTAAACTCATAAGAACAACATCTCAATGTTAGTATAGAATTATCTTCACACTCCAAATATTCTAACAAAATCTTACCTAAAGATAAACTATGATATTCATTAAGTCTTAAGAAAAAATCAAAAGGCTCATGCATTTCTTCAGATTCTCTAAAGATAAGGTTAATCTTATCTTGACGTTTTTCCAAAAAAAAATCATTGGTTTTAAGTAATATTTTACTTTTTTTATTAGCAATATTCACCCTAAAAATCTCACCTAAAGTGCCATATGACAAATTTGACACAATTCCTTCTGAATTTAAAATCTTAAAAATACTCCTAAAAACTAAATACTTTGGTAACCTGAAAAAAGTCATAGCATCAAAAGAATAATAATAATTACCCTTACTAGGGGGAAGATAATCTTCCTTATCAAAATAATCTACAAGCTCACTTGAAAAATTAGATATTCTTTTCAAACTCCTTTCATATCCCTTAAAAATTTTCCCAATAACTGGCATAAGATTATTTCTAATTCTATTTCTTAAATACGAATCTTCATGGTTAGTACTATCAACAGAATAAACAATATTATTCAAAGAAAGAAATTTTTCAATATCCTCTCTTGATACCTCAATTAAAGGTCTAATAATATTGCCATTGATAACTGGAATACCAGACAATCCATCCAAAAACGAACCTTGAAAAAATCTCATCACCAAAGTTTCAAATTGATCATTTTGATTATGAGCAAGAGCAATATAACTTGCTCCATTTTCCCTAAAAGATTCTAACAAAGCATCATAGCGATATTTTCTAGCCAACTCCTCAACTGACATACCAAGCTGCCCAGACTTTCTCTTTATATCAACACTACACCTCTTTATTTGAAAAGTAATGCTATGAAAATTACAAAACTTTTTTATATGTTCTATTTCCAGATTTTGCTCGAAATCTGGTCTTATATAATGCGCAAAATAAAGTGCAACAATATTATTATTTAAATATTCCTTTAAACTCAATAACAAGGTAGTAGAATCTGCTCCCCCAGAAAAAGCAACAATTACTTTTTCTTTGGTTAAAGAATTTTTAAAGTAAAAACTTTCTATTTTTGTTAAAATATTATTCCAAAACATCAAAAACTACTAGAATTAATAGTCGCAATTTTATTCTCAAAATTACACTTATCAATACTTAATATCTCTTCACTTAAAAAATTAAATACATTTTTAATACGCTTAAGCTCACTATCGCTAAACTTTGCAAGAACAAAATCTCTAAGACTAGATTCATTATTATTTCCAACTCCAATATAAAGTCTACTATATTTAGTACTTCCAAGGCTCCCAGAAATAGAACGAAGTCCATTATGCGTAGAAGGACCCCCTACCTTTCTAAGTTTACACTTTCCCAAAGGTAAATCAACATTATCAACTACAATCAACAGATTAGTTATTTTCATATCAAATCTAGCAAAAACAGAAGGAAAAATATTACCACTCAAATTCATATAAGTTAAAGGTTTAATTAACACTATCCGTTTATTCTCAAAATTAAAATCAGAGTATTCATAATTTTTTATCTTTTGCAAAGAGAGACTATGCTTTACAACCAATTTATCTATAAGCCCAAAACCAACATTATGTCTAGTATGAAAAAAATTAGACCCGGGATTACCCAGGCCAACTATTAACAAATCCATATTTTTTTATTTTACAAGCAAAATAGACAAATTTTCATCCTCTTCAGCAAGTTTAACATTCTCAGGAAGTACAATATCCTTAAAAGTTATTTGATGTCCCTTCTTAACAGGGGTCAAGTCTACTTCAACAAATTCTGGCAAATCTAAAGGTAAAGCCTTAACTTTGATTTTAGTCCGAAGCACACTTAAAGTACCACCTTCCTTAACACCAATAGAAGCCCCTACAAATTTAATTGTAATATCTCTTTCAACATCTCTATTTTTATCAACCTCATAAAAATCAACATGATAAATAAGTCCCTTGGTAATATTTTCGCTCACATCCTTAATAAAAACACATCTCTCGACGTTTCCGTCACTTAAAATTAAAACAGTATTATCTGTAAATTTTGCAAATCTCTTATTAAATTCATTACTTGCAATTTTGATATGCAGGACATCACTTTCTTTTCCATACACAACAGCTGGTATCTCAGATTTAGCGCGTATTCTACGAGCACACAAAGAACCAAAATCTAATCGACTTTCATATTTTAAAATCCTACTACTATCCACAATGAAACTCCTAACCTAATATAAAATACTGGGACGGAAGGATTCGAACCCTCGAATGCCTGGACCAAAACCAGGTGACTTACCACTTGTCCACGTCCCAAATACTTAATTATCCATAAGTCAAAAGGATACAAAATACAATACACTTTGTCAATAATATTTATTAGCCTAATTCAAGTTCAAGACTTGAAGGATTTTCCTTCACATATTCTTTAAAAATAGCACTTTGCAAAATCTCTCTAAAATTTTGATTAATAGGATGTACAATGTCTTTATACTCTCCGACCTTAGTTCTTCTATTAGGCATAACAATAAAAACACCTTTTTGCCCCCTAATAACCCTGATATTATGCAAAACTAAACAATCATCAAAAGTAACTGTCACATATGCCAATAGCTTCGAACCGGGATTTTTATTATCAACTCTCCTAATTCTTACGTCTGTAATATTCACTCCTAGGCCTCCCTAAAATACATGTTTTAAATCTAGAATATTTTTAATTTTTTGTAAATAATTCTTGCGATATTTTTATTTTTTTTAATTAAATAACTCTCAAGGATAAATAATTTTTCCCTGATCCCATATCTTTTCAAGCTCATAATATTCTCTGGCCTTTTCACTCATTAAATGTACAACTAAACCTTCACATGAAATAATTGTCCAATCATGAACAAAACCTTTACCCTGAATACAATAATTAAAATCCCTTTCCTTAAAAAAAGTTATTAATCTTTCGGTATACAAAGCTTCCATTTGTTTAAATGATGAACATGAAACAATAATAAAAAAATCAGCCCAATTACAAATAGAACTAACATTAATACCTAAAACATCAATTCCGACAAAATCAGATATAATCTTACACAATTTCTTAACATCATCTATTTTTAACATATCTTCCATCAAAATCATCTCCCAAAATGATTATTACATCAGGACTCATATCAGGCACATCAAGTCCTAAAGTATCTACATGAAACTCAGAAATTGGTTTAATATTCCTTGCTCCAATTACATCCCCAACCTTAATGGCAATCTCTAAATTATCTGAATTATTTATTATTAAAGTATGAGAATAATTATGCCTATCTGCATTACCAAACCTTACAACCTTAAATTTTAAAGATTTAAAAATATCTGCCGCATTCCTTGCAAGTCCAGCAGTCTTAGTGCCATTTAAAACAATAACTTTAATTACCTCTTCACTTCTAGTTTCACCCATTAAATCTCTATTTAAATTTTCTATCGATTCCTTAAGAACCGCTCCCCCATAATAAGGAAAAACAACTTTTATTAAATTATCATCATTATCCTTAAATGTTTCCTCTTGCCCTTTAATATTGATAAAAATACATTTCTCATTATTTATTTTATAATTAGCAAGAATATATTTAAATACAGTTTCAGAAAGATCCGTATCTAACATGAAATACATTTTAGAAAAATAATCATACTCTTCTTTAAAATCAGAAAATTGTGTCAAGATTTTCTTGAAAAATTCCTTAAAAAACTCAAATCTTTCATCGTAAGAAGCAATATCTCTGAAATAACTTAAATAATCATAAGATTTATCTCCATCAAAAACAGAATTACCAGAGGGTATTAAGATAGGACGTACTAAACTATATATTTTAACAGGATTTTTAACAAGAAGACGAACCCCACCAATATAGTCAACAAATTTCACAAAATTACTCTTTTTAAAACAAATATAATAATCAGGTTCATGATTCAACTGTCTAGATACTTTAGACAAAAATTCATTAAAGCTATTCTTTTTATATAAATCTTCAAACCAAGACACATTCCCCTTTAAGTCTTCATAACCTGTATAAACAGGAATATCTAAAAATCCAACATTTCCTGTTTTTATATTAATAAAAATCTCTTGCATACTTAAAAGATTGTCATTATCATCTTCTATAAGAAATAAAAAACTAATATTACTCTTAGTATTCAATTCAAAATATATTTGCTCTCTTTTAGAACTATCAACAAAAAAAATCACAATACCAAGAACTATTAAAATAATTAAAACTAAAAAAAATAATTCTTTTCTCAATTATTTACCTTTAACATATAAATTATTACTCTTAATATATCGCAAAACATCAAAGGGAAGCAAATAATCGACGGGTAATCCTTGCTCAATTCTACTTCTAATCTCTGAAGAAGAAATAGAAAATATTCTATTATCAATATAGATATGTTTAAACCGACTAACTAATCTTTCACTGTAAATCCTATGAACCACCACAAGATTAACAGATTCGATTATTTTTTCTGGATTTTTCCATGAATCAAAACTCTCAAAAAGATCATCTCCAATTACCAAATAAATATCATCATGAACATATTTATTCCTAATACAAGCAATAGTATCAACAGTATAAGTTATTCCGCCATGTATAATATCGCATTCATCGATAAACATATTATTTTCATGTTGTACGGCCAACTTAAGCATCGCAATTCTATCTTTAACACTAATATTTTCAACACTCTTATGAACAGGTTTATGAGTAGGAATGAATAATATTTTATCAACATTTAAAAAATGCTCTATCTCCTTTGCTAAAAACATATGACCAACATGAACAGGATTATAAGTACCACCCAATATTGCTATTCGCATAAATCTCCCATGTTATACATTTAATTTACTACATTAATTAAAGTCTGAACAATATTAATTTTGAACTTCTAAAAAATAATGACTTTAAATCCTCGATAAAGCAAAAAGTTCACTAACAAGCTCATCTATTCCCCTATTATCATAAATAGAAATTCCTAAAACTTTTTCGCCATCCAAAGCTCTTTTTAACTGATTAAAATTTTCAATAGCACCTTCTAAATCAAGTTTATTAGCAACAATTATTCGCTTCTTACTTGAAAGGCCAACATCATAAACACTAAGCTCATTAACAAGAATGTTATAAGTACTCATAAAGTCATTACTAGCAACATCAATCAAAAAGACCAAAATTTTGGTCTTTGAAATATGTCTTAAAAATTCAAAACCAAGACCCATTCCTCGACTTGCACCCTCAATTATCCCAGGCACATCAGCAATTACCAAATCATCATAAAAGGACTTCAAAACACCAAGATGCGGAACTTTAGTAGTAAAAGGATAATTTCCAACCTTTGACCTTGAAGCAGTTATCGTAGAAATAAGAGAAGATTTACCTGCATTAGGAAGCCCAACAAGTCCAATATCAGCTATCAATACTAATTCAAGACGTAAGTCCAAAGTAGCACCAGATTCTCCAGGTTGAGCAAACCTTGGCGTCCGTTTTGTAGAACTTTTAAAATTTACATTTCCAAGGCCACCTCTTCCACCCTTTAAAGCAATAACTTCATCATCAAAGTTCTGAAGCTCAAACAACATAGAATCAGTAAAAGCATCATAAACACGGGTATTGGGGGGAACAAAAATAACTAAATCTTCACCAGAAGCCCCACTTTTCCTAGAACCCATCCCAGGCTTACCATTATTAGCAGCAAGCCTTTGACCATTTTTATAAAGAGATAAGGTTTTAAGATCTGCCTTAACCTTAAAGATTACATTTCCACCCCGACCTCCATCACCACCATCAGGACCTCCTTTAGCTTTAAATCTTTCACGCAAAAAAGAAACACATCCTGCACCCCCATTACCTGAAGACACAGTTATGTTTAAAGAATCCTTAAATGTATGCAAATCAACCTCAACTATAACAATATTAAATAATATTTATATATTTTCGGCCCTTAGAAGTTTTAAACTCTACTATACCATCCTTTAATGCAAATATTGTATGATCTCTGCCAAGTCCAGAATTTTTACCTTTATGAAATTTTGTACCTCTTTGACGTACAATTATTTCTCCAGATCTCACAAATTGCCCACCACTTCTCTTAACACCAAGCCTCTTAGATATAGAATCTCTTCCATTCTTAGAACTACCACCACTTTTACTTGTTGCCACTAGTTTCCTCCAAAATCAATTTAATATCACAAGGATATTCAAAACACAAATCCTTTATACCTTGTATTAAAAATTTACTATAATAAAAAAGATTCTGTCTATCCAAATCTTCAAAAAAAGCCTCAAATTTCAAGCAACCTCTTAAAGAATTGTCCACAGTAAAATCTTCTTTCTCACAATCAAGAACACTTAAAAAAGTCCTTAAAATAAAAGAAAAGGAAGAACAAACTATATTAACATAATTATTCCCTCTAGCATGTCCATTAGCTAAAATATAAATAATTATATCATTACGAGTCTTTATTAAAACATTAATCACTAACTAACAACTATATCATCAACCAAAACATAAGAATAGGATTGACGGTGGCCGACCTTTCTCTCACTTGACTTTCTTCTTCTATATCTGTAAGAGATAACTTTTTTATCTTTTTTATCTTCTATATAAGTACATTTTACACAAGAACCTAAAACATAAGGTTTTCCTATCTTTACATCTCCATCCTTGTTTACAAGCATTACACTGCTAAATTCTATTTTATCCCCTTCACTAGCCCCAATTTTATCTATCTTTAACATCTCTCCCATAACAGCCTTGTACTGCTTACCCTTTATTTCCAACAACGCATACATCACAATCACCTCTCAATGTTCAGCTAAGTATTATAAATTTAATGAAATTTAAAGTCAATTATTTAAGCTTAATTAACTTATTTAACTCATTCAATTAATAACACAAATTATTTATTAAATAACTATCAAAAATACTTAACAAGAGAATTTAAACTATATTCCCGTAAAGCATCTCTACCATGAATACTTACAAGTTCAATAAAGCAAAAGATATCAGATACCACTCCACCCGCCTTTTTAAGCAACATAGCGGCTGCTTTCAAAGTGCCTCCGGTAGCTAAAACATCATCAACTAACAAAATATTTGAATGTTGTTTAACATCATCTTTATGTATTTCAATGCTGCTAAATCCATATTCAAGATTATATTCCTCTCTTAAGACTTGCCTTGGAAGTTTACCTTCTTTTCGAATTAATAAAAGAGGTAATCCCATTTTTAAAGCCAAAGGCGCACCAATAAGATAACCTCTTGATTCAATAGCAGCAATGTAATCGATGTTTCTTGATAAATAAAAAGCATGAACATCTTCAATTAAAGATTTATATGCTTCTGCTTTGAGTAAAACATTAGTAATATCATAAAAAAGTATACCTTCCTTTGGAAAGTTAGGTACTTTTATAATAAACTTATCATAATATTCCGTTTTATCTTTCATTAAAATTTCCCACAAAAAATTAAATATTTATTTTTTATTCTTCCGATATAGGGGGTTTTGGCACTATACCTTCTACATCTAATTTTGGAATCTCATCTTCACTAGCTCTTGTCCAAATCTTACTTCTACCAAAAATCCATACCTTACCTTTGGTAATAAGATTACCCGTTTTTGGATCTACCCTCATTTCAGAACTATAAATTTTACCATTCTTAGGATCAATAATTTTACCCTTATCCCACTTGCCAGAAGACTTAATATATTTAAGCCCCCACATAAAATCAAGACCTTCGGTACTTAAATGTTCAAAACCTACAACCCTATAACCAGAAGGATCATTAATATCATGCACCTTCCCATCCTTTATTACATTTAAAATTCTACCATAGACTTTATCATTATACTTATAAACATAAATTACAGAATTTTTAACATTCGTAGTACCATCATATCCAACCCAATATCCTAAAACTTCACTACCGTCTTTTTTATTGTCTGTTTTTTCAGACTCTGCAAATGCAAAAAACGAAAAATAAAATAAAAGAATAATTCTCAATACATTCCTATCCATATAAACTCCTAAAATTAATATCTGAGCCAACAATTTAAATAGATCATGACAAAGAAAAATTATACATTTATTTCATACTTTTTGCAAAAGGAATAATTTACTTACATAATTTAAATTACTCAATACAAATTGATAGTTTAAATAGTTTAATATTAGAAAATCTAAATATACAAAACAATAAAGAGATCAAAATTGATATATACTAATTTTAGTGATAATATATAGTATATATCAATGATAAATAAGATAAATAATGGGGTTTTAATGTGGTAAGAGGTATTTATACTGCTGCCAGCGGAATGATGGCACAAAGACACAGGTTAGATGTTATTGCGAATAATTTAGCAAATATTGATCTTACGGGATACAAAAAAGATTTATCTGTCCAAAAAGCATTCCCCGAAATGTTAATTAGGCGAATCAATGATGATGGTCTTTACAAATTTCCCAAAGGATACCTGGAGACAGCACCCGTTATTGGCAAGCTTGGTACAGGAGTTGAAGAAAATGAAATCTATACTTCTTTTGAACAAGGACCACTAAAAATCACTGGAAATCCTCTTGACTTAGCATTAACTGATGAGGGCTTTTTTGTTGTTCAAACACCAGAAGGAGAGAGATATACAAGAAATGGTTCTTTCATACTCGGACCAGAAGGCATACTTGTTACAAAAGATGGATATCCTGTAATTGGAGAGAAGGGATACATATATCTAAAAGATAATAACTTTAAAATAACAGCTAAAGGACAAATATTTCATAACTCAACATTTGAAAGAAATCCCAAAAAGCTTGTAAGTGAATATGAAAATTCATGGGAAAACTATGAACTCCTTGACAACTTAAAGATTGTAAATTTTGAAAAAACAAGATTTCTACAAAAACAAGGAAGTTCACTATGGAACAGTACAGAAATATCTGGACAAGCTAAAAATATCAAAATAAATTCAAGGCCCAAAATTGAAACTGGTACTTTAGAAGGCTCAAATGTAAACGCCATTAATGAAATGGTATCAATGATTACAGTTAACAGGGCCTATGAAGCAAATCAAAAAACAATACAAACCGAGGACTCACTTCTTGGTAAATTAATTAACGAAATTGGAAAATTTTAAGGGGATTAGTTTATGATGAGAGCACTCTGGACAGCAGCCAGCGGAATGAAAGCACAACAATATAACGTGGATACAATTGCCAATAATCTTTCAAATGTAAACACTACGGGATTTAAAAAGATAAGAGCCGAATTTGAAGATCTAATATATCAAACACAAAAAAGAGCAGGCACTCCTGCAACTGAGGATACAGTAAGTCCTCTTGGCAATCAAGTTGGACACGGAACAAAAGTATCAGCAACACACAGAATCTTTGAACAAGGCAATCTGCAAGCCACCAATTTGAAAACTGATGTTGCAATTGAAGGTGATGGATTTTACAAGATTCTCTTACCAGACGGCACTTACGGATACACAAGAGATGGTTCATTCAAAATAGACGCAAATGGAGATCTTGTAACAAGTCAAGGATACAAATTATTGCCTGAAATATCCTTTCCTGAAGAATATATAAAAGATTCTATTACAATATCTCAAGAAGGAATAATATCTGTCAAAGTTGATGGAAGCCTTGATCCAATTGAACTTGGTCAAATGGAAATTGCAAGATTTATAAACCCAGCAGGTCTTAATGCTATTGGAAACAATATATTTAAAGAAACCATTGGTTCTGGAGAAGAAATATCAGGAACACCAGGAAGTAGCGGAATGGGCAGACTAAGGCAAGGCATCCTTGAAATGTCAAACGTATCAATTGCAGAAGAAATGGTAACAATGATCGTTGCGCAAAGAGCTTATGAGATAAACTCAAAAGCAATTCAAACCTCAGATAATATGCTAGGAATTGCCAATAACTTAAAAAGGTAGTGAAAACACTCACAAATAAATTTATATTCTATCTATTTACAATAAATGTATCACAAATAATGCCTTATGATACCTGTTTTACAATATCTCCTAGTAAAACATATTTTTTCTCAAAAGAATACTCAAAAATGTGCAATGATAATAACTTATCACAAATTTACATAAGCCCACATTTTAAGCAAAAACAAATAATATTTGAAATGATTAGCCATATCACAAAGAATCTAGCAAGCAAAAATATTTACATATTACAATTCAGTTTTGATGAATCAGAGATCAATATAGAAGATAAATTTTCAACTGATATAAAATTTAAGGCAATAAAAAGCACATCATATAAAAATATACCAATACAAAAAACTTTGGTTTATTATGCAAAAAAATTTGAAGATTATAAGAAACATAATAAAGTAAATATGTATATTGACATAATAGAACCAATTGTATTTGCAAAAACAGATTTAAAGGTGGGCCAAAGCTTAAATGAATATAATGTTTATTTTAAATATCAAATAAACACAACTAAAAACAACGAAACGCTCAGCCTAAACGAATTAAACCAAAGTAACTACATGGTATTACAAGATATAATAAAAAATGAAGAGCTTAAGCTAAATAAAATACAAAAACAACAATAATACCATATTCAAACATATAAATTCCCAATTGTGTTATTAGCTTTACTAATCGATTATAATGACAAAAAAATTATAGGAATTTTTCTCTTTATTTTATAATTAAGCTTTAAATTGTCAAGTAAACCCAAAGAAAAAATGAATAAACTAAAAGCAATTGCAATAATATTAAAATAAAGGTAAACTATATTGCCATACAAAAGGAACAAAATCATGAAACTATTGATAATGTTAGCCATCTTAAACTTAAAGATAGTCCTAAGCTCATTCGCACAAGAAAATCAACCTTTAAAAAATTTTGCTAATGAAAATAGCACTATAAATCAAATAAGTGAGCAAATAAAATTAAAAAATATCGCTGAAATAAAATCTACAGGTTCATATACGTTAACAGGAATTGGAATAGTAGCAGGCCTTTCTGATAAAGGAGATTCTCTACAGAGAAAAGAAATTTTAAATAAAGCTCTAAATAAAATTGGCATAAATGAAATAGATCTAACAAACATAGGAAGCAAAAACATCGCATTAGTAAGCACAACGGTCAAAATAAATGGAAACATGATTAAAGGTACAAATCACAATGTTTACATAGCATCAATGCTAGATTCAAAAGACTTAACAAATGGGATACTTTTAAGAACAGAACTGAAAGATAAAGAAGGAAAAGTACTAGCAACAGCCTCAGGTCCAATAATAATTAATGAAAAATCAAAAGGTACAGGATATATACTAAAAGGAGCAACAATACATGAAAATAAAAACTATACAAATTACAATATAATTCTTAAAAAAGAGGATTATGTCTTAGCAGATTCAATAAGTAAAAAACTAACAAGTAAAAACATAAAAAATAATATAAAATCAGGAAATATCATAGAAATTGAGATCAACGAAATTGGATTGCTAGGCGAAATTGAAAAAATAGAAGTAAAAACTATGCCTAAAGTTCTAATAAATGAACAAAACAAAATCATTATAGCAAGTACAAATGCAGAAATAGGACCCCTTATATTTTTAATTGAAAGAAATGGGGAAAACTTATTTAGCAATAGAAGCAATGAAAAAATAAAAATAGAAATACAAAAGATGAAACTAAATGAATTTATATCAAAAAATTCAAATACGCTTAGCAATGAAGAATTAATAAAAGTAATCAAGGCAGCTAAAAAAATTAATAAATTACATGGAGAATTAATTCTAGAGGAATAGATATGACAAGTAAAATCAATTTACAATACTTAGAAACAAAAAATCAAACAAAACAGGTAAAAATCCTAAAAGACAAAATAGAAAAAACAAATCAGCACAAAAATGACAATAAACTCTATGAAGCCGCACTAGAATTTGAGTCAATCTTTATAAATCAAATGCTTAAGAGCATGAAAAATTCTTTAAAAAAAGAAAATAATCTAATTAATGGAGGTCAAACAGAAGAAATTTTTGAAGATATGCTCTATTTAGAAAGAGCAAAACAAATAGCCAAATCTAAAAGTTTTAGACTTGCTGATTTAATTTATAACCAAATAGCAGAAGTAAATAACTTTAGAAAATAGTTCATATTTAATAAAAAATATTAATTATTTTCTAAGTTGGCATGATTTTTGCATCACATCAAAAAGAGAGAAGGATGTTGATACGCAAATTTCAAAAATGGGAGAAGTATTGTGATGAATATATTTAGCAATGAAGATTTAAACATATACTTAAAATCCGTAAGAGAACACAGACTAATAACTCACGAAGAAGAAATTGAACTTGCAAAACAAATTAAACTAGGAGACCTGAAAGCCAAAAACAAAATGATAAATGCCAATTTACGTCTTGTCTTAAAAATAATTAAAAGATATGCTGGCAAAGGATTAAAAGTCGAAGACTTAATACAAGAAGGAAATCTGGGTTTAATTAGAGCAGCTGAAAAATATGATCCAAGTAAGAACACCAAATTCTCAACTTACGCCTCATTTTGGATTAAACAATCGCTTCAAAGAGCATTAAATACCAAAACAAGACTTGTAAAGGTGCCATACAGAAAAGAAAATTTAATACTCCAAATAAATAAATATCTCATGGAAGAAGAAAAATCACCAAAAAAAGAAGACATAATGGAAAGATTTAACTTAACAACTGCTCAATATATAAAAATCATTCCCTATCTTGAAAAAGAATATTCCCTTGATAAAAAGATCGAAGGTTCAGAAAATTCTACACTACTAAACCTCTATGAAGACAATTCTTTTAATCCTGAGAGTACTCTTGAACAAAATTCAACATTAAAACATCTCAATCACATACTAGAGACCAAACTAAATGAAAAGGAAAGATACATCATAATAAAAAGATATAACTTAGACAACAGTGATAAAAAAAGCACCTTAAAAGACATTTCCAATGAACTTGGAATCTCCTCAGAAACCGTTAGACAAATTGAAAAAAGGGTACTTAAAAAACTCAAAGAAGAACTTTATCAATAAACGTTCACTTAATACCAGATTTTGATATAATGGAAGCTACTGGACATGAGTATTCACAATGTTTCTATTTTTCTAAAGAAACATAAATTAAAAATCACAATATTATTTGTTATTATTACATCTTTTGTCTCAATAATTATGATATTTTCTAGCCTTGTATATATAAAATCAAATGAAAAAAAATTCAATCTAAACTTTAAGAACAAATTAGCAAAACTTAAAAAAGAAAATTTAATAAAAGTACAAAAAAATTTAAAACTCAATAATTCAAAACCTGCATTTTATCTCATAATTGATGATGTTGGCTATGACGAATTTATGTTAGACGAATTTATAAAAATTGACCTAAACATCAATTTTTCAATTATTCCCTTTTTACCAAAATCAATGGATTTTTATAACAAACTAGCAAGTAAAAATAAAATTATAATGATTCATTTACCAATGCAATCAAAATATAAACATTCAATAGAAAAATTTCACATAAACATCAACGATAATGAATTTGCAATACGAACAAAAATTGAAAAGATATTTCAAACATACTCCAATGCAAAGATTATGAATAATCATATGGGGAGTCTTATTACTGCAAATGAGAATATAATGCAAATCATTTTAATCAAACTTAAAGAAGAAAATAAATACTTTTTCGATAGTCTAACTACACAAAAAAGCATATCCGCAAAAATTGGTAAAAAAATTGGGATTATAGTAGAGCAAAGAGACATATTTCTTGATAACAAAGATAATGAAAAATCCGTAATGAAAGCACTTGAGAGAGCAAAACAAATAGCTAGAACAAAAGGAATTGTTAAAGTAATAGGACATATTTGGTCAAAAAATACTCTTAAAATACTCAAACAAGAAGCAGTAAACCTAAATAAAGAATTTGAATTTAAAAATTTAATCAACCTTTATCAAAAAGAGGAAAACAATGAGAGTGCTTGGAATAGAGACTTCATGCGATGATTGCTGTGCAGCTATAGTAGAAGATGGTATTAAGATTTTAAGTAATATCAAGCTTAGTCAAAAAGAACACAAAAAATATTATGGTGTAGTGCCAGAAATTGCCTCAAGACTACACACAGAATTTATCATGTCTGTTTGTCAACAGGCGATAACAAATGCTCAAATACATGCATCAGAAATTGATTTAATAGCAGTCACATCTAAACCTGGTCTTATTGGCTCCTTAATTGTTGGGGTAAACTTTGCTAAAGGTTTATCCATTGCACTGAAAAAGCCTCTAATTTGCATTGATCATATTTTAGGACATCTTTATGCTCCTCTAATGATTAAAAAGATAGAATATCCATTTCTATCTCTAATATTAAGTGGAGGACACACAATACTTGCAAAACAAAATAACTTCGATGATATTGAAATACTTGGACGAACGCTTGACGATGCTTGTGGAGAAGCATTTGACAAGGTAGCAAAATACTATAAAATGGGATTCCCAGGTGGGCCAAACATAGAAAAATTAGCAAAAAACGGTAACCAATATGCGTTTAATTTTCCAATTACAATTTTTGACAAAAAAGAAAATAGGTATAATTTTTCATATTCAGGCCTCAAAACAGCATGTATACATCAACTTGAAAAGTTTAAAGACAAAAATGAAAACATAACAAAAAATAATATTGCTGCAAGCTTCCAAAGAGTAGCTTTTGAAAATTTAATTATTCCAATTAAAAGAGCAATAAAGGATACTAATATAAAAAAATTAATAATATCTGGAGGGGTTGCAAGCAATCTTTATTTAAGAGAAAAGATCAAAAAACTTGAAATAGAAACATACTATCCCCCAATCGACCTTTGCACAGACAACGGAGCAATGATTGCAGGAATTGGTTACCTTATGTATTTAAAATACGGGGCAAGTCCAATTGAAATTGATGCAAATTCAAGAATAGAAAACTATAAACATACAAAAGGAAAGACATTATGAAACGAGTATTAGCAATGCATGACATTTCGACTATAGGTAGAGCATCACTTACAATATGCATACCAGTCATATCATCATTTAATATGCAAGTTTGTCCATTTGTAACTGCAGTTCTCTCAGCAACAACAGATTACAAAGAATTTGAAATAATAGATTTAACAAATAACTTAAAAAAGTTTATTTTATCTTGGAAAAATCAAAATGAAAACTTTGATATATTCTATAGTGGATTCCTTGGAAGCAACACCCAGCAAAAAATAATAGAAAATATGTTCAAACTACTCAATTTTGAAAAAATAATAATTGATCCTGTATTTGCAGACAATGGTGTACTCTACCCTACTTTTGATGAAAAAATAGTTAATGGATTTAGAAGCCTAATAAAACATGCAAATATCATAACACCTAATATCACAGAATTGAAAATGTTAGCTAAAAATGAAAAGATAAACAATAAAGATGAAATAATAAAAGCAATATTAAATCTTGAAATAAATGGAATAATCGTAGTTACAAGTGTAGAAAAAGAAAATCTTATAGGGAATGTTGTTTATAACACGAAAACAAAAGAATATTCAGAAATCTTTTTAGAAAAACTAGAACAAAACTTCGGTGGAACAGGAGATTTATTTGCAAGTCTACTAATAGGATATCTGGAAAAATCGGAGATAGAATATGCTTTAGAAAAAGCAACGAAAGTAATTCATTCAATAATCAAATATTCTACTGAAAATAATACTCTTAAAAATAAAGGTATTCAAATTGAGCAATTTTTAAAAAATATTTTCTAACCTATTTCAATATAAGATTCTCTATTAGCACAGTCAAACCGTGATTTTAAAGAAAAACATAATTTGATATAAATGAATTTGTAACATTTTTTTAAATTCAATAAAATTTAGAATAGTCACTGTAAAAGTAAAAAAATATATAATATTTGCATTAAAATGCATTGTTAAATTACAATGTATATAAAAGAGGTATATGAAAGCTAAAAAAAGAATATTTTTTACAGGAGGAGGGACAGGGGGTCATGTTTTCCCAGGAATAGCAATAATTTCAAAATTAAGAGAACTTGATACAAATATCGAATTTTTTTGGTTAGGACAAAAAGACTCAATGGAAGACAAGATCATAAAAGAGCACGCATATATCAAATTTATCGCAATTCCATCGGGAAAACTTAGAAGATATTTTTCATTACAAAATTTTACTGACTTTTTTAAGGTCATATTTGGAATAATCAAAAGCTTTTTCATAATAAAAAAGTATAGACCCCAAATTATATACGCAACTGGCGGTTTTGTATCAAGTCCACCAATTATTGCAGCAAGTCTACTTAAGGTAAAAAGCATAACCCACGAAATGGATCTTGATCCTGGGCTTGCAACAAAAATCAATTCAAAATTTGCAAACAAAATACATATCAGCTTTAAAGAAAGCACAAAATATTTTAAGAACAAAAATGTCTTATATACAGGCTCACCAATCAGAAAAGAATTCTCAAATCCAAATCCAAATATAATAAAAAATTTAACTCAAGATACAAAAAAACCCATAATTAGCATACTTGGAGGCTCTCTTGGAGCAGAAATTCTAAATAAATTAACACTCAATATCAAAAACAAAATTAATGCGTATTTTATCCATCAATGTGGAAGAAATCTAGATGCAACTAGAGAGAATAATTATTTAAGAAGTCAATTTTTTAATGCAGAAGAAATGGCAAGCATAATAAAATTTTCAAATATAATAATAAGCAGAGCAGGCTCAGGTGCTATTAAAGAATTTGCCAATGCTGGTGCATGCGTAATATTTATTCCATTTGTAAAAGGCTCAAGAGGAGATCAAGTCAGAAATGCAAAACTATTAGAAAAACAAAATGCATGTTTCAAAATAGATGAAGAGAATTTAAGTGAAAGCAAAATCATAAATATGATAAAAGAGATTCTAGAAAATAAAGAAAAGTCCAATATACTAAGAAATAATATAAAAGAATTTCACAATCAAGACTCATCAAGCCTAATAGCTAATCTATTGTTAAAAGATTTTGGGGAAATAAATGCTGGTTAACGATCCTTTCAAAATAACTGGTATAGTCGACATACTAATAATAATAATTTTTATATCACTAGGATTTAGAGGATTTTTACGGGGTTTCATCAAAGAAATTGCTGGATTTGTTGAAATTTTTACTTTAATATTTTTACTTTATAATAAAACCAATGATTTTAAAATATTAATATCACCTATTCTCGATTTATCATATGTTCAAGCACTACTAGTATTTTTTTTAATAATACACATAGGATTCTTAATCTTACAAGCACTAATCGAATCAATAATAAATCATCTTAAGTTATTATTTTTTAACAGGTTACTTGGACTAATACTTGGTTTATTTGAAGCCTTTGGAATAATTGCAATTGTAGTATATATAATATACTCTCAACAAATCTTTAATCCCAGCTACTTCTTAGAAGAAAGCAAATTGCTTAAATATCTAAATCCTAGCATAAACTATTTGTTTAAAATATCAAAAACACAGTAAAGAGAATCACATGGAAAGCTTATCCGAAATAACTTACGAAATAATTAATGAGCATGAAAAAGGAAGCCTACCAAATGCAATACTTTTTTGGGGAGAGAGATTTTCTTCTAAAAAAATAACTGCAATTGAACTTGCAAAAAGAATCTTAAATACAAAAACTTTAACAAACCCAAATTTAATAATTTTCTCAAGTCTTAACATAATAGAGGCAAAGGCATATCTTAATGTAAACTCAAAGAAAGTTATAAATAAATATCTAGAATATGTTAAGAATATCATTTTTACTAAATACAATTTCAGCAGTGATAAAAACCTTAAAAAAATAGAAACAGACGTCAATTTTATTAATAATACCTATTACAAAAACGAATATAATGAGACAATCACAAAAGAACTTATTAAAAAAATTGAGGAAATAATTAAAAACATAAATTTTAACATTACCATTAGCGATGTTAGAAAAATTAAATCCTGGGTATTATCAGAGAAACATAAGATAAAGGTAATTTACATTAATGAAATTGAAAATCTAAATTTTAATGTCTATAATGCACTATTAAAAATACTAGAAGAACCACCTTTAAACATTTATTTTATTTTAGCTACAAGAAACAAAAACAAGATTCCAAAAACAATCCTTTCAAGACTAAGACTATACAAATTCAGAAAGGAAAATAGAGATTTTGAGATCAAAAAATTCAAAGAAATCTTTAATAAAAATGATGAATTAACAACAGAAGAATATTTCGACTCATTTTATAGTGAAGAACACACAAAATTAAAAGAAGAAGTCAAGCGAATTTTAAATATAATAAAAGAAAAACAGGGTATATCTAATCTTGACACATTTAATTTCCTAAAAGATGAAAATATATTTAAATTATTCTTACAAGAACTTACAAACCAGCTTAGACATGAATTTTTAAGCCAAAATTTAGACACTAATACATATCTAAAAAGATTAGAATATCTAAAATACATCTCAAAATACAGTCCATACAACCAGAATAAAAAATTAATAATCGAAAATTTAATGCTAAATTACGAGGATTAATTAATGAGCAAATTTTTAAAAAAAACCTTGACCAAATTAAATAAATTATCAAGTGATCAAAAACTTAAATTTATTCAAGATATCTATAAAAAAATAGAAATATACGATGGTATTTTTGCATCCATTAATGAAGGGATCCTAGTTCTTGATAAACTTAATAACATAATTTACCTAAACAAAATGCTATTTCAAATTTTAGTTATAAGTCCTAAATACAAACTAGAAACCCTTAAAGATATTCAAATTCCAACTCTAACAAACTTAATAGAAGAACTAGTAACAAACGAAGATAAAATAATAGGATTTGAGGTACAAATTTCAACAAACATATACATTAAAATATCATTTATGCCATACGTCAGAGATCAAAAACTTGAAGGAAATATTATTTTAATTGAAGATATTAAAGATAAAAAACATAAAGAAGAACTTTTTAGAAGAGCTGAGGCTTTAGCTGCTTTTACAAGACATGCAAGAAATATTGCTCATGAGATTAAAAATCCGCTAGGAGCAATTGATATAAACTTACAACTACTCAAAAAAGAAATAGATAGACAAAGTATCAAAAGCACAAAAGCAAATAATTACTTCAAAATAATAAAAGAAGAAATAAATAGAATGGATAAAACTGTAACAGATTTTTTATTAACAGTAAGACCAATAAAAATAGTACCAGAAAAAAGAAATATTACTGATGTTATAAAAAGTGTCTATAACCTATTAAATCCAAAATTAAACAATAAAGATATTAAATTCCTACTCAATCTAAAAAAAGTAAGTCCTGCATTAATTGACGAAAAACTCATCCGGCAAGTAATAATCAACATAGTAAAAAATGCAGAAGAAGCACTACTTGAATCAAATAAAAAGACAAAAAAAATAGAAATTTCTATTCACGAAAACACAGAAAAAATATACATTAGTATTAAAGATAATGGAAATGGAATAAAAAATGAAACAAAAGATGATATATTCAAGCCTCAATTTAGCACAAAAGAAAGTGGAAGTGGCATAGGACTAACTATTTCTTATAAAATAATTAAAGAACATGGAGGTGAAATTTTTGTGGAAAGTAAAGAGATGAAGGGAACATCTTTTACAATTACACTTCCAAAATTAAATACGGGCAAAATTCTAATTGAAGGATGTTTAGAGAATGAGTAAACTACTGGTAGCAGATGATGAAAAAAATATACGAGAAGGAATAGCAACTTATCTTGAAGAGGAAGGTTATTTTGTATTTACTGCTAGTGATGGAAAGGAAGCACTTGAAACAATTAAAAATGAAAAGATTGATGCTATAATATCTGACCTTAGAATGCCCCAAATATCAGGAGAAGAACTACTCAGAATCGTAAAAGATAAAACCCCAAATATTCCCTTCATTATCCTTACAGCTCATGGAACTGTCGATTCAGCAGTAGATGCTATGCGAGAAGGTGCTTATGATTTTTTAACCAAACCTGTTGATCTTGAAAGACTGTTACTCATAATAAAGCGAGCCTTAAATGGTAAAAATGACAAAAGACATGAAAACATATCCCAAGATAATGTCATAATTCGAAAAGATTTAAATTATTATGAACGTATATTTGGAAAATCACTTATAATGCAAAAAACTTTAGAACTTGTAAAAAAAATCGCAAAATCAAAAGCATCTGTCTTAATAACTGGAGAGAGCGGAGTTGGAAAAGAAGTAATAGCAGATGCCATATTTGACTTATCAAATAGAAATGATAAACCCTTCATTAAAGTCAATTGCGCTGCACTCTCTGAGAGCACACTTGAGAGTGAACTCTTTGGACATGAAAAAGGAGCATTCACAGGTGCAATATCTCAAAAAAAAGGAAGATTCGAATTAGCAGATAAAGGAACGATATTTTTAGACGAAATAGTAGAAACATCACCTGAGGTTCAAGTCAAACTACTAAGAGTGCTTCAAAATAGAACATTCGAACGAGTAGGTGGAGAAACTACTATGCAAGTTGATATTAGATTATTAACAGCAACAAATAAAAATATTGAAGAAGAAATTAAAAAAGGAAGGTTTAGAGAAGACTTATTTTATAGGCTTAACATAATAAATATCAATATTCCTCCCTTAAGAGAGAGAAAAGACGACATACCAAAGCTAACAAAAATACTAATTAAAGGTGTTGCAAGTGAAAATAATAGAGAAGAGAAAAATCTCTCCAATGATGCACTAAAAGCCCTTTATGCATATGATTGGCCAGGAAATATTAGAGAGCTCAAAAATGTACTAGAGAGCGCCTTAATATTATCTAAGGGAAAGCAAATTGTAAAAGATGATTTACCTCCCAAAATTAGAAATAACACAAACCAAATAGTTAAAATTACCCTACCAATAGGTATAAGCTTAAAAGAAGCAGAAAAAGAAATCATTAAGCAAACACTTTTACATTCTAAGAACAATAAAAGCAAATGTGCCAAAATACTTAAAATAGGAAGAAAAACCTTGCACAATAAAATAACAGAGTATGATATATCTTCAATAAAGCACAATTAATTAATAATTAGTACAAAAATATATATACAAAGTATGGAAAAAAACTATATCCTTATATTTAAAATCGACCTATCACATACTGATAAAATAAGTATCTATCTACTTCAAAATCTTAATAGGATTAACAGGTGCATCTTTTTTCAATATTTCAAAATGCAAATGGGGACCTGTTGAACGACCAGTTCGACCTACCCTACCAATAATATCCCCTGTTTTTAAAACATCTCCTTTCCTTACAATATAAGAACTAAGATGGCCATAAAGGGATTTAATATTGTTTTTATGTTCAACCACAACAAAATTGCCATAAATATCATTATAGTCAACTACAACTACAACACCATAAGATGAGCAAAAAACCAAAGAATTCATTGGAGCTGCAAGATCTATACCTTTATGAAAATTTTTAATACCAGTAAACGGATCTGCTCTAAATCCAAAATCAGAGCTAATAATAAAGCCCTTTAAAGGCAAAATAAAATCAGAATTTAAAAAGAAAATCATTTCTGTGCTTGAGAGGTAACTTAACTCTGGTTGTATCAAAGAATCAAAAAAATAAAACTCATAAATCTTATTATTTTGTCTAACTTTTATCTTTTCTGCTTTTGTTAAATCCCTTGTTGCTAAAAGTAAACTATTAAATCTATGTTCCTTATTATCAATAATAAAAATGCCTTTTTTACTAGGAATTAAGATCTCTTTTCCTGCCTTTAAAAAAGGAGAATCTAATAAATTAATTGTTGAAATGCTAGTTTGCCAACCATTTACCTTATTTGCAATCTTAAAAAAAGTATCACCTTCTTTAACTTTATATGAATAAATAAATAAAGGAATTTGTACTCTTTTATTATATTTAGCAATTTTTGACTTAAGATCATAAAAAATAGGATCTTTATTTGAAAAATTCTTTATCACAGGATAAGAATAGGCAAAATCAAACTGCAAAAAGAAGAAGACAAATTCTAATAAAAGAGCAAATTTACTCACAGATAAACTCCAATTAATATATGGGGTTAATATAATAAAAATTTAAAAAAAAGGAAATAATAAATAAACTTGTAAATAAATAAAAACTATATTAAACTAATCTTAATTATGAAATTAAATGAATATCAAATAAAGGCTAAACAAACTGCTAAATATAAAAATAAAAAAGAAGAACTAATCTTAACAACCCTTGGGCTTGCTGGTGAGACAGGTGAAGTTGTAGAGAAAATAAAAAAACTAGGTCGTGATAAAGAATATATCCTTGATGATGAATATTTATTGGCAATTAAGAAAGAACTTGGTGATGTGTTATGGTACATTTCAAATTTAAGTAATAATCTTGGAATAACACTTGAAGATGTTGCTATTACAAATTTAGAAAAATTAAAAAAAAGACATGAAAACGGCACAATTAATGGCGAAGGCGATGAAAGATAAAATACATTAAGTTCTACGTTTAAGTATATAAGAAATAATGATAAGCATTTATATAAAAGGTTTACTAATTGGTATTGCAAGCATAATACCAGGAGTTTCAGGGGGCACTCTAGCCTTCATGCTAGGGATCTACTACAATATAATAAATTCATCTGCAAATTTAATAAAATTAAAAAAGGTAAAAGAAAACACAATTTTTCTTGGAATATTATCACTTGGCATATTAACTTCAACAACCATCCTTGCTAAAATATTTAAAAGCTATATTTTAGATGGAGAAATAAGAGAAACATACTTAAATGTATTTTTTATAGGATTAACCACAGGAAGCATATTCACATTAAAAAAAGAAATAGATACAAAAACAAAAATTAACAAGCATAAAGAAAGTACAAACTATTTATTATTTTTAATTGGATTGCTCACTATACTATGTTTATTGATACTAAGAACTTACGATATATCACTAAACATATCAGCATATCAAGATAAAAGCTCAATTAAATATTACTCACTCATTGCTAGTTCAGGAATAATAGGTGGCAGTGCAATGATTCTACCGGGCATTTCAGGTTCACTCATATTATTAAGTCTTGGAACTTATAAAGAAATTATCAACATCATTTCACAACTCAATATAAAACTATGCATAACATTTGGAATATCCACAATAATAGGAACAGGAATTACAATACTAATAATCAAAAAAACAATAGACAAGCATATTATAAAATTCCTCTACTTATCTACAGGTTTAATCTTGGGATCAATCATAAATATGCTATTCGTTATAACAAAACTCAACGTACAACCTAATTTAATATTTAATCTATCTTTAAGTAGTCTATTTATTACAGGAATCTATATAAATAAACTACTTGAAGATAGATTAAGCAATCTGAAAACTTTAAATACCGAAAACCGGACTTGAACCGGTACGGAGCTTCCTCCTCAGGATTTTAAGTCCTGTGTGTCTACCATTTCCACCATTTCGGCATCGCTAGTAATGATATAATAATGCAATAAGGATGTCAAGAACTAAATATTTACAAAATTTATTTAATCAAAATACTTTTTGGAAAGCTATTTATATAAAAATCATCATATAAATAACTTAAAATAACATAAATCAAAGAATGAAGGGATATTTGAGCTGAAAAATTAGAATAAACTCGATCATCAATGGTATTAATTATATGCAAAGGATTAATTGAATCATAAATCAAACTAAAATAACCATTCCTAATAATGATATCTAACATACCAAGCTCATGCTTACCCAAAATAAAAAGTAAATTTTTATACCTATAATTTAAATATGTTATTTGATCATTAAGAATAAAAATATCTAAATTATTAGCTATTTCTTCATCAAAATTAAAAACAACAATCCCATAATGATGATCTTTAAACATAAAATCAATAACCACACCTAACCTGAACTCATAAAGCCCTTCGATAAAATCTAAAATTTGAATCTTAATCTTTTCTTTAGCAAGAATACTAATAGAAGATCTATTATTTTGCCTAATAAAATAGGTATTTTTAAAACTTCCAAATGAAACTCTGTTATTAACTAGATCCAATTCCTCTTTATTACCTAAATTTTTAATAATGACTAAATCAAAACCTGACAAAAACATATTATAAGCAACATCTACTAATGTATCCAAAGAAGTAAAATTCTTTGGAAAACTAGTAATACCAAATTCCAAAATGCTAAAATTCCTCCTTGGAAAGCTACAAGATAATACTAAAAGACTAAGAAATAAATTCTTCAAGCTCAAGTCTAGTTGTAACAATTTTAAAGACAAGACCATATTTCATTGCAGATTCACTACCTAACCAAAAATCTCTATCGGTATCTTTTTCAACCTTATCAAGTTCCTGTCCCGTCTC
The DNA here is from genome assembly GCF_023035815.1 of Borrelia parkeri. Taxonomy (NCBI): domain Bacteria; kingdom Pseudomonadati; phylum Spirochaetota; class Spirochaetia; order Spirochaetales; family Borreliaceae; genus Borrelia; species Borrelia parkeri. The sequence continues at coordinate 809,776 of NZ_CP073159.1, read as the reverse complement.
TTTTGCAATAATATCATTAAGTTCACTCTTAACTTTATTAAGTTCATTTGTATAAATTTCAATATCTGTAGCAACTCCTTTAAAACCACTTAAAGGTTGATGTAATAAATATCTCGCATGAGGCAAAGAAAACCTACTCTTTGAATCTGCAGCCAAAAAAATTAAAGCACCAGCACTTGCCACAAGTCCAACTCCAATTGTAAAAACCTTAGGCTTTACAAAACGTATCATGTTAAAAATAGCAAACCCAGCATCAATATCACCACCCTCCGAGTCAATGTAAACAAATATCGGTTTATTGCAGTCCGATGCTTCTAAAAATAATATTCTTTCCTGAAATAGCTTAGAAGTATCTTTATTAATCTCTCCTGTAATAACTATTGATCTACTCTTTAATGCAAACTCCAATGATTGCTGTATTTCTGTTTGCATCTTCATATCTTTAAAATCCATAAACTTACCTTTTCAACAAATATAATGTGATACATATTATAATTAAAAACAAAAGGTTTTTAAATGTCCCCATCAACATATGACAGACATATCACTTAAAGATCGATCAATATTTGAAAAAAAACAAGCTAACAATTCTAATAATGAAAGATTTGAGAATAAATTACAAATAAATTGCTTACTCAAAAGTAATTCTTTAAAATTACAAAGAAAACAGAACTTAAAAAAAGGAATATTTAAATGGAATATGAATTTGCAATCATTGGTGGTGGCATTGCTGGGAGTACTTTAACTTATGAAATACTTCAAAGAAAAAAAAGTGTGATTCTATTTGACAATGGAGCTGAGAAAGCAACAACCGTAGCAGGAGGGCTTATCAACCCTATTATGGGAAGAAAAATGAACATTGCTTGGAGAGAACCTGAAATTTTCACATTTGCAATTCAATACTACAAAGAAATGGAAAAAAATATTAACTGTGATTTCTTAAAAGAAAATCTTATTTTTAGACCATTTACCACAAAAACACAAAAAGATGAACTGATTTCAAAAATCAAAAATAATGAAAATATAAAAGACTTCATCACGGAAATAAAAAATGGAAAAGTACACGATTTTTCCAATGACAATGATGGAGGCATACTAATAAAGGGTGCAATAATGAACACAAATTTATATATACAAACCCTTAAAAAGTACTTTATAAAGTATAACGCATACATAGAAGCAGAAATTAATGAAGATGAAATTAAAATAAATGACAAATCTTTTATAATTAATGAATTTAAATTCAAAAAATTAATATTGACAAGAGGATACAAAGAAAAAAATGCAAGGCTTTTTTCATATCTTCCATTCAAACTAGCAAAAGGAGAAATACTGATAATAGAAATACAAGGATTAAATCTTAAAGAAATTTATAATAGACATGTATCCTTAATACCTTTACAAGATAACAAGTTCTACCTTGGCGGAACTTACGAATGGCAAACGTTAGATACAAGCACAAATGAATGGGCAAAAAAAGAATTATTAAACAAGCTTAAAAAGATTACAAACCTAAATTACAAAGTAATACAACACAAAGCGCACATTAGACCCTCTACACTTGACCGAGAACCCTTTCTTGGTGAACATCCAAAATACAAAAACATATTTATATTAAATGGATTTGGAACAAGAGGAATATCAATGTCAGCATATTTATCCAAAAAGATTTTAGATTATATTGAAAATAAGTCTAATATTCCAACTTATTATGATATTAAAAGATATGAAAATTTATATAATTTCTTAAAATAGACAAAATATCCTACAACTTCATCTTCTTTAAATTTTTATTTCAATAAATAATTTTCACTTGAAATATTTCTAAATTTACAAAAAAATAATATAATATCCAAGTGTACAAAAAATTAAAATCTAATAATCAAAATAATATTTACCTACCCTTTATCAAGATAGAGATTCTACATAAAATATCAAGGAGCATGTATTATTAAATTAAAAAATAATTTTAAAATAATAAAAGATACCAATATAAATGCCATGCTCACTTTCAAAACCAGTTTTGGAACGTATCTTTGCACATTGCTAACAAAAAAATTTTGGGAGATTATTTTTGAACTTTAATATCAATATTCTTGGCACAGGAGGAACAAGACCACTACACAACAGATATTTAACTTCTGTTTTAATAGAATACCATGGTGAAAGCTTTCTCTTTGACTGCGGAGAAGCTACTCAAATGTCTCTTAGAAAACAAAAAATATCATGGCAAAAAATCAAAATGATTTGTATTACACACTTACATGCCGATCACATCACAGGTTTACTTGGAATAGTAATGTTGATGGCACAAAGTGGCAATACAAGGAAAGAACCTTTAACCATCATTGGACCTACTGGCATCAAAAAATATCTAGAAACAAACATAGAACTTTTACGAGTACATAAAAATTATGACATAATATACAAAGAAATAATAATTAATAAAACAGAATCAATTTTATATGAAGATAAAAAGAAAAGAATAGAATATATAAAACTTAAACATTCAATAGACTGTATTGGATATCTATTTATAGAAAAAAATAAGCCTGGAAAATTTGATACCCAAAAGGCAGAAAGTTTAAACATACCAAAAGGACCTATTAGAAAAAACTTACAGGAAGGACATGAGGTAATACTTAATGAAAAAAAAATATTACCTTCTGATATACTAGGAGAGCCGCAAAAAGGCCTAAAATTTGCATATATTACAGACACGGCTTACTTTGAAGAACTAAGCACACATATCAAAAACTTTAATCTAGTAATTATTGAGAGTACATTCAAAAACGAATTAAAAGAGGAGGCTAAAAAAAAATTGCACTTAACAGCAAAATTAGCAGCAAAAATTACAAAAGAAGCAAAGGTACATCAAACAGGACTGATCCATTTTAGTGAAAGATATACACTAAATAAAGATCTATTCGAGTTACTAGACGAAGCAAAACAAGAATATCCAAATGGAGAGATATTTTTAACAAAAGATGGAATGAGACTTAAAGCAAATAAAGATAAATTTATTATAAAATAATAGTACTTAAGGAGATATCATATGATAAATGTAAAGAATATCACTAAAACATATGGCTCATTTACAGCTCTCTTTAATGTTAGCTTCAAAGTTAACGAAGGAGAGGTTCTTGGAATACTTGGTCCAAATGGAGCAGGAAAATCGACATTAATCAAAATTCTAACATCATTTCATTATCCAAATAAGGGCAATGTAAAAATCTTTGGCAAAGATATTACAGAAAATTCAAAAGAAATATTGCAAAATGTAGGATACATACCTGAAAAACTGGCTCTTTATCCCGAATTATCTGTTAAAGAGTATTTAAATTTTATATCAGAAATTAAAGGTGTTAAAAATCCAAAAAAAGAAATAGATAAGGCAATAGGTATTTTTAAGCTTGAAGGTGTCCAAAATAAACTAATATCTGCACTATCAAAAGGATTTAAGCAAAGAGTAGGCATAGCTGGTGCTATAATCAATAATCCCAAACTTGTAATACTTGATGAACCTACAAATGGGCTTGATCCAAACCAAATTATAGAATTTAAAGAATTTTTAAAAGAACTTACAAAAAGTAGTACAATACTGTTTTCTTCTCACATTTTAAGCGAAGTTGAATCAATTTGTAAAAGAATAATTATTATTAATAATGGAGAAATTATTGCTGATGATACTAAGGAAAATATAGTTAAAAACAGACTTAAAGAAACTGAGCTAGATCTAATTATTTATAAAGATTCTGGAACAACAAAAGAACATTTCAGTAATAATGACATATTTACCTCAATTAAAATAGAAGAGTATGAGACAGAAATAAATGTTTCATTAAGACTTGCACCTGATAAAACTGAAAAAGAACTTTTTAATTATGTTGTAAGTAAAGGAATGATAATAAAAGCAATGATTCCAAAACATGAAAGTTTAGAAAAAATATTTAGTAAACTAACAAAGGAGAAAAAATAATGAAAATAGATCTAAGACAATCCTTAGCTTTGTCAAAAAAAGAATTAAAAGTTTTATTTGGCACACTAACTGCATATGTTGTAATGTTATTTTTCCTAATATTTGTAAATTTTTCTTTTATTTTCTTATCAGGATTTTTTATTAAAGACAATGCATCATTAATGTCTTATTTCTCATCAATGCCTATCATTTTAATGTTAGTGCTTCCAGCTCTTAGTATGGGGGTATTCTCAGAAGAGCATAAAACAGGAAGCATTGAATTACTTTATGCACTACCAATAAGTCCACAAGAGATAGTACTTGGCAAATTTATCACACTTAAGATATTTACATTAATACTTTTTGCTCTCACACTACCACTAACAATAATGACAATTTTTATGGGCGAATTTGACCTTGGTATAATATTTCTTCAATATTTAGGAATAATCCTTTATTCTTACTCAGTGCTTAGCATGGGAGTATTTATATCATCTATTACTAGAAGTCAAATAGTATCTTACATACTAAGTGTGTTTATCTTAATCATAATAGTCTTTTCAGGAAAGTTAGTAATGATATTTGGAAAAGACAATATATTTGGACAAATACTCAACTTTATCTCAATTACTAATCATTTTAGTTACTTTAATATGGGAATATTAAACTTATCAGACTTTATCTATTTTATTACATTTTCAGTTACATTTTTGATGTTAAGTTCATATAGCATAAGATTAAAAAAATGGAGATAATTATTTTATGAAAAATAAACATAAAGAGATTCTAAATTTAACTTTAAATCTTACAATAATATTTTTGCTCTTTTGCAACATATCTATTTTTATTTTTAAAATAGATTTTACTAAAAACAGAGCTTTTACAATTTCTAAAGTTACAAAAGATTTGATTTCAAATGCAAATGAAAACATATATATTACTTACTATAATTCTGCAAGTCTCGGAAATTATTTTGCATTTCCAGAACAAATAAAAAACTTTCTAACAAGCTTTGCCGATTCTTCAAGCGGAAAAGTAATTTATAGGGAAATAGATGCAGACAAATTAACCACTCCTTTAGAACAAATTGGAATTTCATCACAACAAATAGATCTAAGAGAAATCAATCAACTTTCAATACTCAAAATATATTCAGGAATTGAAATAATTTATGAAGGCAAACGTGAGGTACTCCCAATAGTAACAGAAATTAGCAACTTAGAATATGATCTTGCAAGCAGCCTGGATAAGCTAATAAATAATACAAAAAAAGTATTAGGACTTGTGTTTGGAGATGCCAAATTAAAAGCAACACACAAAAATTTCATAGAAATAATGCAGAAAGCTTTCAAAACCGAAGTTAAAGAAATAAACCCCAATAATGAAGAATTAAAAGACATAAATGGATTATTTATAATTGGCTCTAAAGAAATAAATGGGGAGACTTTGAGAAAAATTGACGAATTTATTGTCAATAACGGAAAAGTCTTACTTACTACAAGTAAAATTGATTATAATCCTCAAAGCCCATATACCACAACTTCAATCAAATCCGAACTTTTTAATCTAATTGAAAGCTACGGCATCAAATATAATGATAATATTATCCTTGATAAAAGAGCACCAAGTCTTTTTTTAGGGGGCAATTTTCAAACTTACTACCCATGGATCTTGATTGATAAAAGTAATATCATAGATCTCGGTAATCCCTTACTTAAAAATTTCTATGATGCCATAATTCCTTGGAGTAATTCAATAGATCTGATAGAAGCTAAAGACAATAGCGATATAAAATATTTACCCCTATTTGCAAGCTCTAAAGAATCTTGGCAAGTTAATGATGAAGAAGTTGCAAGCATAGCTATGCATTCATTTAACGTTCCAAAAACCTTTAACAAAGAAGATAAGCAAAAAATTCTTGGATATTCGGTTGAAGGACAAATTAAAAGTTTCTATAAAGATAAAAAATCTGAAAATTCAAAAATAATTTTATTAGGCTCAAGCATGATATTTAGTGATTATATGTATAATGGTTCGCCCTCAAACTTTGAACTTGCCGGAAGAATTTCTGATTACTTGATGCAAAAGGAAGCGTTTTTTAGCATTAAATCAAGAGAAGTACGTTCAAAACTAAATTTTATAAATTCATCAAAAGAAATGTTAAATGCAAAATTTTCATTAATAATCATAAATTTAATTATATTGCCTATAGCAATAATAATATTTGGACTTATTAGATTTACCAAAAAAAGAAGAATCAACTAATCAAGGAGAGTTTATGGAAAATAAAAAAATGTTGCTAGGAATGAAAGAAAACATAAAAATAGTAATAATTATAATATTAATATCCACATTTTTGTTAGGAATAATATTCTCCAATCAAAATCAAGTTGCAAGGCTTCTAGAAGAAAAATTTTTTGCAGTCGATTTCAATCAAACTGCAAAAATCGAGACAGAACTTGACGGAATAATTACAAAATCGGGAAAAGGTTGGGAACTTCAATATAACGACATAAAACTTCCAATTGATAACAAAAAAGTCAACTCTATGATCCAAGATCTAGAAAAACTTCAAAAAAATCAACTTGTAAGTAGAGATCCAAAAAAACATAAAGAACTAGGAATAAAAGAAAAGCCAGATTTTAAATTCTTCGACGATAAAAATAATTTGCTAACAGAAATATTTATTGGAAATTCAGATGAAGGAGATTCAAGATTATCTTACATAAAAAGCAGTGATTCAAACGTATATTTAACAAACAATATCTTCTTACCTTACAAAGGTAACTCTTACAATACATTCTCAAATACTAAACTTTTTGATGAACAAAACACAAAAATAGAACGTCTATCTCTCAAAGTATTAAATAAGCCAAAAAAAACTGAAGAAGATACAATACACAATGATTATAATATATCTATTCAAGACGGTCTTTACTTCTTCAATAAAGAAGTATTACGCAAAGAAAGGCTCTTACAAATGATCCAAGAATTTACAACAGATGGTCTTGAAATAGATAAAACAAAAATTAACGACTATGATCTCCAATATAATATCGAAATACAATGGAATAACAAAGGTGTCAATAATATTGATGTTTATTTCAATAAAGATGAAAAAAACAAAGACATCCTACTAAAGAGAGATAATGATGTATATTACCATATCACTAACAAGTGGACTTTCTTCGACATATTCAACTTAGAGAAAAAGATAAAAATCAAAGATAATGATCCTAATGAAGCTAATCTAAAAGATAACAACGAGCATCATGATCCCCACCATTAATATCTCGATATATGCAATATAAAACAAAAACAGAAAAACAAAAATAGGCAAGAGATATTACAAAGAGATAAAAATGTAAAATGTATAGTATCCTGCTCTTTGGCAGGATATTATAATATACAACTAAACTAACAAGGGCATTATTATTCAATTCAAAATTGACTTTAATTTTTTTTATAAAAACACTATTTTTAAGAAAAGTCGGTTCTAATTTATCACTCAGTTTATAAATTGAATCATCTTTTGATTTATAAATCAACATTCCACTAACCGATGAGAGTAAATAATAAGAATTAACCAAATCATTATCAAATAAAGTTTTATCGAAATAATTTTCTAAATCTAAATCCTTAAAAAATTTTATATTATATGACTTTACATCATCTATTAAATCATCAAAATCAAAATCAATCTGATTTAAAAATTTATTAATGAAATAAAAAAAAGTTAAAAATAAAAATAAAACCGAAGCAACAAAAAACAAAAAATAATATCTAATTAAATAAATAGCCCTACTCTCTTACTAGTAAACGCTTAATTTTTTGTAAAATCTCATATTCTTTTTTAATTTTAAAACTATTACCCTTAGGACTAGACGCAAGATCGCTTTCCAATTTACTAATAAAACTAATTAATGCAACCCGTTCTTTATCACTCAACTTAATCTTACTCAAATAATCATTGTCATTAAACTTATTTATTATAGTCTCAACATCAGAAAAACTAAAATCGGAAGCATAATTATCATCTCTGATCTCTTGCCCCTTTAAAGAATATGAATTCAATTCTTCATCCTGCTCCAACTTTTCTTCCAAATCACTTACCTCAGAATCATAAAGATTGTCTTCTTCAAAATCTTCAATACAACATTGCAAGTCTACACAATTTAAATCTGCCTTTAACACATCTTCAAAATTATCAAGCTTTTTTAAACCAGAAGAAATATTATCAATTTCTTGATTTTGTCTCAAAGAACCATTATCAACAACAACATCTCTTTTACGCAAAGATGCATCATCACTCAAATTTATATCCACACTATCAATTTCATGAATAGCAATATCATTAAAATTACTTAAATCTTCATCTTCTTCCTTAAATTGTTCGCTATTTAAATCTTCTAAGCTTTTGTCTAAATATTCAATTTTATTTAAACTATCACCCAAAGAATAATTATGATCTCTCAAATTATCTTGCTCATAAGATGAAACATTCTCTTCCTCTACACTTTCTACATTGGAGAATTCTTCATCAAGGACAAAATTACCTAAATGAGCACTATTTTTTACCTCTAAGGCAACATTAACAGAACTTTGATCAACTATAGGTTCTCTTAAAATTTTATCATCTCCATCTAAGTTTGTCACCAAATCCTGAACCTTACTATCATCTCCATTAACAACATTAGCTAAACCAAGAGAAGAAGACTCACTAAACAAATCATTATCCTGGGATGTAGTAAAATTAATACCCACAGGCTCTATATCTTCTTTATCTTTTTTATTAGATAACGAATCAACAACATTACGAGTATTACTCTCTGCATTTGAAGACAAAGTATGATCGATATTCACACTACTAGATTCATCTTCAAGAGTTTTGTCAAAAGAAATACCTATATCTGCATCATTATCCGATTTATTGCTACTACTAAAACTTTTTTTGTTATCCCTTGAAATTTCATTAAGTCCTTCAAGTAGAGCATCTAGCTCTTCTTGATCAAGTGAAACATTTGGTAAATTATTTTCTTTTCTTACTAATTCACCAAACTCATTATCTTTAACATTAGTATCATTCTGAAAATTCATAAGATTCATTGTTTTCAAATTAGAATTATCAAGTTCCTCAAGAGAACTCAAACTACGCCCAAGTATTTCGCCTTCAACCCTTGAAATACGACCTTCAACTTTTTTTAAATAATCAACTAACTCACCATGTCTTTGTTTTAAAGAACAATCAAGTTGTAATAATTTTTCATCTAAAAGATCTTTAATCTCCTCAGAACGCAGAGAAATAATTTTACCATTAACTGAATGCTGTAAAAACACACCATCTATATCAAAATCAACTTCTCTAGGACCCTCCTTGATAAAAAAAGAATTTTTATGATTTGTCATATTAAAAAGTTCTTCTCCAAATCTATTAAACAAAAATTATTACAAGTGTATAGTCAACAACTATACACTTGTAAATATAATATATTAAAGATATAATTACAAGGTAATATGTCTTTAACAAAAAAAATTATGCTATCTATTTATACAGGAATAATAAGTTATTTCATAATTACACCAATCTTTGGAGAAACAGGGATTATTAATTACAACAAATTAAATAGTAATCTAATTTTAATGAAAAACCATACTGAAAAATTAAAAGAAATACAAAAAGATTTAACAACAAAGTATATTAACTTGCAAATATCTAAACCAACAATTCTAAAAGAAGCTAGTAAATTAGGATATTATCCAAAAAATTCCATAATCATAAAGAATCTTGATGAAGATGAAAATTACTACCAAGGCAATTTTTTAAATATAAAACACACATCAGAAAACAAAAATATAGGCAAAAATTTTTACTTAATATCAATAGTAATTTCACTGATATTTTACTTTTTATTAAGTTATCTAGACAAAATAAAATTCTTAAATAAAGTAAAATAAAAGGAGATAGAGTTACAGCTGCATTTATTCTAAAAAATATATTATATATGTTGCTTAATGCTATTATATCAACGTTTTTTTGCATATCATTGCTAAACATATTTTCGAACAATAATAATTCAAATATCCCATTTATACAAAAGAATATATTTAAAGATTATTTAGAATACATTGGAATACTTAAGAGCATCGAAAGCTATAAATTAATATACGACTTTGATCCAAACATCCCCCTAAGCAAAGATCATTTTGTTAAACATATTGTAAATAACTTATACATAGTTTATGAAACAAAGTATAAAGGAGTAATATGGGGAAAACCTCACAATTCCCCTCTTACAAACGGCAAATCGTCAATGAGCACAATTTTTAGCAAAATGAAAAACACATTAAAAATATCAATACCAGGTATCGTACTGTCTTATGTAATATCCATTTTTTTTATTATCATTTGGACTTTATTTATAAAAAATAAAATTTTAAATAATATTTTAGAATACATAATGTTATTCTTACATTCACTACCAAGAAATCTGACTGTAATATTAATCGTTTCTCTACTATACTATCTAAAAGTAAATCCAAAAAATTTAATAATAGGTGGATTTGCATGGTTTTTTTCATTTTTCATATTTAATGCTGTCATTTTTAAACAATCACTAGACAAAAATTTATCCGAATTTTATATAATATCTGCAAAATCAAGGGGAATAAAAAATTTTAAAATAATAACAGTTCATGCATTAATTCCCTCCTTAGTTCCATTAATTACCAATCTTAGACCTACTCTCGCAACAGCTTTCTTTGGTTCATCTTTCATTGAAATAATGTTTGGAATTGATGGAATTGGAACTCTAACAATTAATGCAATAAAAAATAATGATTATATTGTCTACAGAGATTTGTTATTCGTCGGTGTATTTATTATGCTCATACCAAATTTAATAACAGATATTGTAACATATAATATTAATCCTTATAAGGACGTATTAGAATAATGTATAAATTCAAAAAACTATATGTTATAGTATTAGGAATCTTCATCTCATTTTTAATGATAACTCCTAAGTTAATTAATGAAGGTTCAAAATTTGCAATATACAAAAAAGATCCAAATAAAACATACATTCATACAATAAACAAACTACCTCAAACACCAACAGCCTCACATCCTCTAGGAACGGATAAAATGGGCAGAGATATATTGGCAAGACTAATACTTGCCACTAGAAACTCTATTTTACTTGCTTTTAGTTATGCAGCAATTTCTGCAATAATTGGAATTTTTATAGGAATAATAATAGGAAACTTAAAATTTAAAACTTGTTTGATAATTTCAAAACCAATAGAAGCACTACAAACAATACCATTTTCTTACATATTAATGCTAATTTTTTACTACTTTGCAAAACAAAAAAATTATAACATATTAGAAGTTTCATTCACTTTAGCCTTAATACACGGATGGATCAAATTTTCATTCATAACAAGAAATAACACACTACTAATTAAAAACCTTGATTATGTGTATGCAAGCAAGATTATGGGTGCAAGTCAATTTAGAATAATCATATATCACATATTTCCGGAAGTTTTAGCATCAATATCATCAATACTTCCCCTCCAAATCTCAAAAAGTCTAACTACCTTTGAAGTAATAAATTTTTTACAACAAGAAGATAAAAGCTCCTATCCAAGTCTTGGAGAACTTTTAGGATATATAGAAATGGGAAGAGAATACTTTTGGATATGGGCAAAACCCCTAATCATATTACTAATCATTAACATTATACTAACATCAATAAGTTTAAAACTTAAAAAACATATGAAATCTTTCATTTCATCATAAAACTACAATTAAACAAGTCTTGGTGCAAATTTCTCTAAAAAACAATTCTTGCAAGTCTTACTACGTGAAGTACAAATAGCTCTTCCATGCTTATTAATAGCCATAGAAAATTTATATTGCTTATCATAAGGTATTTTACTCTTTAAATCTAATTCAATTTTTAAAGGTGTTCTTTCAAATGTAATTCCATGTCTGATAACAACCCTACTAAAATGAGTATCTACAATTATAGCTGGCTTATCATAAACAACTCCAAGAATAACATTAGCGGTTTTCCTACCTACTCCTGGCAAAGACACAAGATCAAAAATATTATTTGGAATAATACCTTTAAAACTTTTTAAAACCATTCGTGCACAGTTTATAATATTCTTAGATTTATTTGAATAAAATCCTAACTTATAAATTAAGTTTTCAACATTTATCAAATCAGCATTCGCCAAACTCTCAAAATCCCCATATCTTTTAAAAAGCTCAGGTGCAACCTTATTGACCATATTATCAGTCGTCCTTGCGCTCAAAATTACCATTATCAAAAGCTCGTAACTATTTCTGAAAGTTAAAAAAGGTTTAACATCTGGATATCTGGATAGAGTCTCATCTACAATTAAATCAATATCAAGCATAAAATAATTATAAAACATACACAATTTTAACAAAATACAAAGTAATAATATTTTTATTGACAAGGGGTTTTCAACATGATATACTCAATTTTAGGCTCAAAAGCGCTAATAGCTCAACTGGACAGAGCAACAGACTTCTAATCTGTAGGTTTTAGGTTCGAGTCCTAATTGGCGCGTAACTTTTTCGGGACATGGCCTAGCGGCTAAGGCACCTGCTTTGGGAGCAGGGGATCGTGAGTTCGAATCTCACTGTCCCGACTGTTTCTATAATAATATAAAGGAAGAACAAAATTTTGTTCTTCCTTTTTCAATTACTTAAACAATGTTTAATCAAAAAAATAATTTAAGATACTTTTTTTAAAGTATTTAGATCCAAAATAATAATCTTTTTAGATGCATCTTGCAAATAAACATGACCTGCATTAACAGTAAAACTTGTAAATGGCAAAACTTCATCCTCTGATAAAATAAACTCACTCAAGTCTCTTGAAGAAAATTTTGCTAATTTCCAAACATTTTTATCCTTAACAACTACCAAAATCATTTTTGAATCAACAAAAAGAGAAGAATCTCTACTTAACTCAAAGTTTGCTTCAGATTCAACTTTTAAATTTTTTGTTTTATTAAGCAACTGAAGCTTTGCAACACCTGAACAAAGTTTGATAGCTACAAAATCATCTTCTCTCTCATAAATTCCATACCTTCTAATACCATACTGAGAAGTTTTCTTATCCAATTGGTCTTTATCTGAGTCAATTAACCTAAGAACTCCTAAATTCGTATTGGGATTTAAAACCTCTAAAAACACAGGTTTATGATTTTCATTTTCAAGAGATAATTTATCTACAGCTTCTTGTTGACCCAACTGATCTTTAGAATTTAAAGGCTTACTGGACAAGGGCTTATTAGATCGATTATTTGAAACACTAGAAGTGCTCTTAGGAGTATCAGCAGTAGCTCTCTTAAGTTGTTTTTTCAACTCTTCAGCTGACTTCAATTTTGTATCTTTTGCTGATGAGCTTACTTCCCCGGTTTTTGGCAAATTTCTATCTTTTTTAACTATATTTTTTTGTTTATCTAATTTTTTCTGTGACTTCTTAAGACTTCCTGTCTTATCCTTTAAAACATTCTTCTCGACTATCTTATCATCATTAATTTGCTTTTTAATATCTGTCTTTTCAACATCATCAGTAGCCTTCTCAAGTTGCTTTTTCAACTCTTTAGCCGACTTTATTTTTTCATCTTTTTTTGATGAACTTACTTCCCCAGGTTTTGGCAAATTCTTATCTTTAACTGCCTCCCTTTCAATTATCTTATCATCAATCTGCCTCTTAATTTCTTCCTTCTCAGCATCATCAGTAACCTTCTCAAGTTGTTCTTTCAAATCTTCAATAGTTTCAGTTAATTGCAATTTTTCATCTACTTTTGGCGAAATTATGTCCCCAGGCTTTGGCAAATTCTTATCTTTGTTCTCCTTATCAATACTTTCTTGTATTTTATCTTTAACTATATCCCTTTGCCTATCCAATCTTTCCTGAGAACTATCTAATTTTTTTTGTGACTTCTTAAGCCCTTTTGTCTTATCCTTTAAAATATTCCTCTCGACTATTTTATCATCAATTTGCTTCTTAATACCTGTCTTTTCAACATCATCAGTAGCCTTCTCAAGTTGCTCCCTTAAATTATCAATAGTCTCGGTTAATTCATCATCAATGCTTCTCAAAGTAACAGACTCAATATCAATTTTTTCCTGATCAACATCACGAATTTCATCCTGTACATCGGTTAGATCTCTTGCAAAGTCCGTACCAACTTCTTCATTTTCACTTAAAAGAGATATTACCACCTTTTCTGTAACTATTTTGTCAAGATCAACATCTGATTCAATGTTGCCTGATAAAATATTTCTCTTAAGAGGAATAAAAATATGAGTCTTCCCAGCCCATTGGCTATAAACTCTTGAGAGTCCTACATTATGCTTACTTAAATCTTTAAGGGCAGGTTGAATATAGGAATCACTATAATACTCCAAATCACCTCGATAAGTAGCATTATATATTGTAATAGCTTTAGCAAGTAATTCTGCACTCTCTTTATTGTAACTAAAACCTTCCATTAAATACCCTATTAGTATTTTTCTAAGATTTAAAATACTATCAAGAGAAGATCTCTCACCAATAATAAAAACATCTGAACTACTCTTTTCATCCTCACTGTCAATATACCTATTAACATAATATTTATTGTAATAATTAGATTTGTTATTGATTAAATTCCTAGCTAAAAATTCACCAATACCTACTATTTGCTGATAAGTATCTGTAGAATCATAAGGACCCCGATAATTAACAAATTCAAGATCCATATTAACAAAATCTTTCAACTTTTTCTTATCAACTTCTCTAGCATGAAAAGTAAAAACATTTAAAAAGATGAATAAAAAAATAAAAAGTACCCGTATTCTTTTCATAATAAAATTCTCCCATAGTCAATTATAAACCCTATTATTAACTAAATCAGCATAAATTAAACATCAATTCTAACACACTATAATAAGATGTATTTAACAAATCATAACATAAAACTAACAACAAAATGAATCAAAGCGCTATAATAATTTCATTAACACACTGATTAATTTTGTCAGAAAAATTTTGTCGCTTTATAAATTTCAAAAGAGTTAAATATTTATTTCTATACTTTTTAAGATTATCCTCTGTAGAATTCAAAATTATCTTGCGCAAGCTTAGAAGAACAGCATAAGCTATCTCTAAACTGCCCTGATAATTCAATATTATATACTGAATATAATTATACACAAGTTCATCTTGCCCATAATAATATTCAAACTTAGCAATACTTTCAACCAATTGAATTACATTGCTAATATCCTTTTCTTCAATCGCCATATTAATAAAATTCTTAACTGAAGCTGCATCATCAACATATATGAAATACTTATAAAGTTGCCCCCTTTGAGCTATTCTATCAATTCCATTTTTTGGAGCAAGCCAATTATTAATAGCTTTTTTATATAAATTCAAATATTTTTTAGGAAAACTACCATATTGAATTACCAGAGAATCTAGAGTACCTAAAAAAGTATCATAAACCCTCCTATTATAGGGAGAATTCAACATTTCATCAAGAGCCAAATAAATATCCTCATGATCTATTAAATATTTTTCGATAAAATCTATCCTATTTTGATGATACCTATTACCTAATGTATGATTCCAAACAATAACATCAAGCTCATCTTTATATTCATAATAATAAGCAGTTAATATCCAATTAAGCCCGCCAGTAGCAATTATTCCAACATTAGCCACAAGCCCCGATATTTCCTTCATACCATCATATCTATCAACCAGGTTGAAATATTCATCAAGAGCTAAAACACCATTTGATTTAATAACAATAAAAAGATTTTTGTTATCATAAAGCACAGCTTCCTTAAGCTTTAAAGATAAATTTTTAGAAAACATAAGTTCAAAGTTTTTACTTAAATTAAAAAAAACCCCATTATCAGACACTGCAACATATTCTCCATTAAACTTTTCAAATAAAAAATTAATAGGATAGTTCAAACTAATAAAATTTAACATATCACCAAAATCACTATCATACACAACGATATCTCCAGATTGATATCCAACAATTATCTCATTATTAGTACTTATCATTAATACATTGGGAAAAGACATAAGAGAAGCACTCCATATTTTCTCTCCCTCAGGATTAAAAGCAAACATTCTATAATGTTCATTTGCAATATAAAAATTACCATTTTCAAGAACAACAGAAGAAGTCACTGCCTTTCCTTCTATATTCACCTCAAAAATTTTCTGACCATCACCAAGTCTTAAAGCAATAACTCTCTCATCAGCCTGAGGAATTAAAATATAACCATTCCCCATTGAAGGAGCTTTTATAGGAGAAGCATCTAAACTATATCTCCATATAAGCTTTCCTCTTCTAATCTTTTGAACTTCATTACGTCCTGTAATAACATAATATCCACTACCAAAATCCTTTAATAGGAAGGGATACGGTACTCGATCTAATCTATAAGAATATTTTTTATCTAAAGACATAGTATAAGTTATCAACCACCTATCCTTTGTTAACACTGTAATAGTATTACGTAGCTCATCAAGAATAGGACTTCCTAAAATCTGTCCTGTTAAAGCTTTCTGGAAATAAAGGTTAACATTTGCTGAAAGTGAAAAACAAACACCTAAAAATATAAAAATACAAATATTTAACTTCAAAACAATAAACATCCTGTAATGGTTAAACATATAACTAAAGTTTCAAGCTGGCATGTCCTTCATAAAACTTATCCCTTAATTCCTTAACTTTAGGGTCATCAATATACTCTGAAAAAGTCATAAAACGATCAATTATACCATTAGGTGTAAATTCAATAATCCTATTAGCAACGGTATCAATAAATTGATGGTCATGAGACGTAAATAATACAACTCCTTTAAAATCTCGAAGACCGGTATTTAAAGATGTAATTGCTTCAAGGTCTAAATGATTGGTCGGTTGATCTAATAACAATACATTAGCTCCACTAAGCATTATCTTTGAAAGCATACACCTTACCTTTTCACCCCCTGAGAGGATATTAACTTTTTTTAAAGCCTCATCTTGACTAAAAAGCATTCGTCCCAAAAATCCTCTAATATAAGTTTCATCCTGATCCTTTGAATACTGCCTTAGCCAATCTACCAAACTTAAATCCACACTAAAATATTTTTCATTATCCTTCTTAAAATACGCAAAATTAACAGTACTACCCCATTCATAATGCCCCTTATAATCTCTATCTTCATTGGTAATTACATCAAAAAGAAAACTTGCTGAGATTGGACTGCCTAAAAAAACAACCTTTTGCCCAGGTTCTACAACAATGCTAAACTTGTTTAAAATATATTGTCCTTCAAATTCCTTAGTCAGATTTTTAATTGTAATAACATTTTTTCCAAGATCTCTCTCACTCTTAAAGTTAACATAAGGAAATTTCCTTGAAGATGGTTTAAGATCTTCAACTTTAATCTTATCAATTAACTTCTTTCTTGAAGTTGCTTGTCTAGATTTTGATGCATTACTTGAAAACCTTTGAATAAACGTCTTAAGTTCTGCTATTTTCTCTTCAGATCTTTTCTTAGCATCTTTTAGTTGCTTATTAAGAATTTGACTGGTTTCATACCAAAAATCATAGTTACCAAGATAAACTTGTATTTTTCCATAATCAATATCAACAATATGAGTACAAACTTGATTTAAAAAGTGCCTATCATGTGACACAACAATAACTGTATTTTCAAAATTAATCAAAAATTCTTCTAGCCACTTAATCGATTGAATATCAAGGTTATTAGTAGGTTCATCAAGAAGTAATATATCAGGCTCTCCAAACAGAGCTTGCGCTAAGAGTACCCTTACTTTTAAAGCCCCCTCAATATCTCTCATCAAATTAGAATGAACCGACTCATCTATGCCTAGCCCTTTAAGAAGTACCGCAGCATTAGACTCAGCCTCATAACCTCCAAGTTCGGCAAATTCAGCTTCAAGTTCTCCAGCCCTAATTCCATCTTCATCGCTAAAGTCAGGCTTTTCATAAATTTCATCTTTTTCCCTTTGAACAGCATAAAGCTTTTTGTGACCCATGATCACAGTGTCAATAACCCTAAAATCATCATAAGCAAACTGATTTTGCTCAAGCACAGCCATTCTTTGATTTTTTGCAATTGACACGTCACCCTTGCTAGGTTCAATCGTTCCACCTAAAACTTTTAAAAACGTACTCTTACCTGCACCATTAGCTCCAATTATCCCATAACAATTTCCAGAAGAAAACTTAATATTAACATCTTTAAATAAAATTCTCTCCCCAAATGCAACTTCTAAATTACTTACTGTTATCAAACTATTTTTCCACCTAAATTTGACATTTTATTAAAAGAATTATCTTTAAAATTAGATGAAGTTTCAAGTATTATCTAAATATATTGACTTAATACTTAAATTTTTCGTATATTTATATTATCAAATTAAGGAGATGTTTGAAAATGAAAAATATTAAACCTTTAGCCGATAGAGTTTTAATAAAAATAAAAGAAGCCGAAAGTAAAACAATTTCAGGACTATATATACCAGAAAATGCAAAAGAAAAAACAAACATTGGAACAGTTATAGCTATTGGCTCTAGCAAGGAAGACATTACTGTTAAAGTCGGAGATACAGTGCTTTATGAAAAGTACGCTGGAGCTGCTGTCAAGATTGAGGAAAAGGAACACTTAATTCTAAAAGCAAAAGAGATAATAGCTATTATAGAAGAATAAAATAACAGAGAAACTAAACTTAAGCTTTAGTTTCTCTTAAAAAGGCAAAACCTTAAGATGAGCGGTTTACATCCTATTATCCTAGTCAAACAAATCAAATTCAGGTTGATATATGACAATAATAATATCACTTTTAAAAGTAGTAACTTTTTTTTAAAGTGAATTTTTATCAATGAGTAAATCACTCTGTGATTTACTCATTTGTTATTTTACTCATGAACAAATTAATATTTAAAGATAAAACTATATATTCAAGTAAATTTGAAGATATTTATTATAATCCACAATATGGACTTGAAGAGAGTATTTATGTATTCATCAAAGGCTGTGAACTAGATATAGATTTAGCAGAGCTACAAAGTGCAACAATTGCAGAATTAGGATTTGGAACTGGTCTTAATTTCATAGCACTTTTAAAATATTTAAAAGAAAATAACCTCAAAACAAAAATTAATTATTACTCAATTGAAAAATTTCCACTGAAAAAGGAACAAATCAAAAAAGTATCACAATTTTTTAGCAAAGATATAAGTTATTTTAAGACATTGCTTAAAAAATATCCTAACACCCCAACAAAGAACATAAAGTACAAAATAACAAACAATATTAATTTAAAAATCTTAGTTGGAGAGGCTAGAGAAAAGCTTAAAGAGCTACCAAAATATATAGACTACTGGTTTTTAGATGGGTTTAGTCCAAGTAAAAATCCCAAAATGTGGAATAAGGAAATATTCACCATAATTGCAAAAAAGAGCAAAATTGGAGCAAAACTTTCAACATTTTCTGCAGCAAGAATTGTAAAAGATGGATTAAAACTCGCTAATTTCAATTACTCTAGAATAAAAGGATTTAACAATAAAAAACATATGATAAAAGCACAAAAGAAACAATAAGAAGGCAAAATATGAATTTTAAAAACATATCTTAATGATTATACACAAAAACTGTTTCAATAAACGAAATACTAAAAATACTGACCGTCAACGCAATGTAATTACAAGTAACATCACAATTTAAAAGGTTTCCACTATTTTTTTAAATTATGAATATAATTGTTAATTTTTGCAATGAAAGAATCAAATTCTTCTAATTTTGACTTCTCAAGATCAATAATCTCTCCAGGAGCATTTGACAAGAAATCTTGATTTTGAAGCTTTGCCAAAACTAAATGCTTAAGTCTCTCATATTTCTCTAGTTGTTTACCAAGCTTTACAAGCTCTTTATCAATATCTATTAGACTCTTAATATCTGCAAAACTCTCAAAATCAACATTAGGAACCCCTATCATACCAACATAATTCTCATTGTAAAAGATACAATTAAAATTAATAAGCTTCTTTGCAATATGCTCATGATCCTTAAAATATCTCTCGTATTTAAAAGTATCACCAAATCGCAAAGCAACATTAATCTTAATATTAGGAACTATACTAAATTCACTCCTAAGAGTCCTAATTGACACAATAAATTCTTTCAATAAATTAAACCGATGATACTCTTCCTTAAAATCTCTTTGACTAACACACTCAGGATACTTTTCCAAAGCTAATACATCTTGCAAAGACGTAAGCTTAGAATAAATCTCTTCGGTAATAAAAGGTATAAAGGGATGCATAATGAGCAAAGATTCTTTCAAGAAAAATATCAGTTTAGAAATAGTCATATTTTGAAGATTAATATCATTACTATTTAAATTAATTTTACTAATTTCAATGTACCAATCACAAAAATCATTCCAAAAAAATTCATATACTGCTTTAGTAGCCTCATTATACTTATAATTTTTAAAAGCCCAATCTATAACGGCAACAGTTGAATTTAAACTCGTAAGTAACCATTTATCGATATCATCTAACTCAAAATTGTCTAATACTAGCCTACCTTCTAAATTTGATAAAATAAATTTAGACGCATTAAATACTTTATTTAAAAACTTAGCTCCAAACATAAAATCTTTAGTGCCAATATTCAAATCCTGACCTTGCACAGATAAAAATGCAAGAGTAAAACGTAAAGCATCACTTCCATACTGATCGATAATTTCAAGAGGATCTATGCCATTACCTAAAGATTTTGACATTTTTCTACCCTTTTTATCTCTTAAAAGGGGTGTTATATATATATCTTTAAAAGGAACTTGTCCTGTAAACTCAAGTCCTGCCATTACCATTCTTGCTACCCAGAAAAATATTATGTCATAAGCGGTAACCAAAGTATCTGTAGGATAATAATTTTTAAAATCAAGAGTAACTTTTGGCCAGCCAAGAGAAGAAAATGGCCATAACCAAGAAGAAAACCAAGTATCAAGCACATCTGGATCTCTAAAGAATCTTCTGCCCTTATACTCTTCACTTAGAGAAGGATCAAATTCACTAACAATAATCTCTCCTGTTTTAACATCATACCAGGCAGGAATTCTGTGTCCCCAAACCAACTGTCTAGATATACACCAATCTCTAATATTTAATAACCAATGTTTATACGTATTTTCCCACTTTTTAGGATAAAACCTAATCTCACCGTTTATTAAAGCTTGTAAAGCAGCAGCAGCTAATGGTTTCATCCTCACAAACCATTGCTTTGATAAATAAGGCTCAATGATCTCTCCAGATCTATGACAATGCCCAACCTGATGTTTATGATTCTTAACATCTATTAAAAATCCTCTGTCTCTTAAATCTCTCTCTATCTTGTCTCTTGCAACACTAACACTTAAACCTTGATACTCAATTGGAACACTTTCATTAAGTTTTGCATCCTTAGTTAAAATATTTATCTTAGCAAGATCATGCCTTTTTGCAATTTCAAAGTCATTAGGATCATGGGCAGGTGTTATCTTTAAAGCACCACTACCAAATTCCATATCAACATAACTATCTGCTATTATTTTAACCTTTCTATTTGCAATAGGAATTATAACGTCTCTACCAATCAAAGATTTATACCGATCATCACTAGGATTAACAGCAACAGCCATATCTCCAAATATTGTCTCAGGTCGAGTGGTTGCAACTTCAATAAAGTTACCATCATCTAATAAATACTTAATAAAATAAATCTTTCCAATAACCTCTCTGTACTCAACCTCTTCATCACTAACAACACTGCCAGACCCAGGATCAAGGTTGACAAGATATTCTCCCTTATAAATAAATCCCTTATTATATAAATCAATAAAAACCTTATTAACAGCCTGACAAAGCCCAGAATCAAGAGTAAATCTCTCTCTGGAATGATCATAGGAAGCCCCTAGCCTTTCTATTTGATTAACAATTATTTCTCTATGTTTATCCTTTAATTTAAAAATTTCTTCAACAAATTCTTCACGACTAAAATCATCCTTACTTTTCCCAAGATCTCTAAGTTGTTTTTCAAAAACTACTTGGGTTGCAATTCCAGCATGATCTGTCCCAAAAAGCCAAAGAGTATTAGCTCCCTGCATTCTCTTGTAACGAACAAGAATATCTTGCAAAGTAAAATTAAGGGCATGTCCCATATGAAGAATGCCTGTAACATTTGGAGGTGGTGCTACTATACTAAATTTAGGCTCAATCCCATCATTAGGAATAAATACCCCATTATCTAGCCATTTTTTATAAATTCTATCTTCAAAAATCTTAGGATTATAATTTTTTGAAAGTTCATCACTCATTACTTAAGATTATCTCCTATAATATCCATTCGACTTAGATTTTTAAAAAGCTCCTCATAATTACTTGAATTCATAATATTATGAAAATACTCGCTACATCTTTCATCTTCATTAAAATAAATTTTAAAGTACTTCTTAAGTTTATTAAAATCCTTAGTAAGACTCCAAGTAGAATGAAAATCTGTTATATGCAATTTTAATATATTTAATCTAAAATTTAAATTATTACTCAAAAAGTTAGGCAAACCTTTTCTAAATAAGTTTAAATTTCTAAAAATTCCACGACCAAACATTACTCCATCAATAGAATGTTTCTCTACAATTTGATGAGCTTGCTCTAAACTCAAAATATCTCCATTACCAATAATTAATGCAGAAGGATTGATTTGATCCCTAAGATTAACAAGTTTATCAAATACAGAAACATCTATCGAACCTTCACTTTGATTAATAGCAAGCCTGGGATGCACGGTTAACATATCAATACCTAACTTAAGTAAAAATCCTAACCAATCTTCAACCTCAGAATAAAAAAATCCATGTCTTGTTTTAACACTAAGAGACAATCCAAATTTTAAACACGCCTCTTTACTTGCCATAATTATCTCACAAGCCAAAGATTTATTATTAATCAAAGCGGAACAAACTCCCTTTTTAACTATTTTCTTCTTAGGACAGCCCATATTAAGATCAATGCCCCAAAATCCCAAATTACTTAAGATTTCTATTGCTTTAAAAAATTCATCAGGATCATTGCCCCAAATTTGAGCAATCAAAGGTCGATTCAGTTCATCATTTTTTG
Source organism: Borrelia parkeri (assembly GCF_023035815.1). Taxonomy (NCBI): domain Bacteria; kingdom Pseudomonadati; phylum Spirochaetota; class Spirochaetia; order Spirochaetales; family Borreliaceae; genus Borrelia; species Borrelia parkeri. The sequence continues at coordinate 786,578 of NZ_CP073159.1, read as the reverse complement.
TCAAAATATGTTGTATTGACTGCTTTGATTTATTTAAAAGACCTTTTACAGAAATAAATTCGGTAAAATAAATATCAGGACCATCCTTTCCATTGCCTATCAAATGAATCAAATTTCTAAAAACAGTATCTGTAACATCTTCCATTGGAGCCAAAATCATAATTGGACGACTCATATTGCTTAAAAAATTCATAAAATAAATATATAATAAGACAACACCATGGTAAAGAAGTGCACAAAATGAATTTTAAAGAAACTAATATACCTTTCAAAAGAATAAAAAAATTCTCAATATCAACTACAGATGGATTTAAGAGCATATTAAAAATTAACAAAAACATAATAATTCTTCTTTATATCAATTTTCATTATTATAAAAATATTCAAATTGCAATAAACAATCATATAAACTTTATGGAAAAATCCCTTGATTAGAGATAATAATGATAATTTGGAGCAATATTGCAAGAAATGAGCTCAATTTATAGCAACTCAAAATTAAATAATTTCACAAATAATATTTATAAAAATATTTTTAAAGAATCAATAAAAAGGATACTTAATAAAATTGAACTTAATTGAATATATATTCAAAAAAGCAGAGTTAAACATCAAAGGCTTTGTAAAAAGAAATACACAATTAAAGATGATCGAAAAAATAAGCAAAGCCCTTGAAAATGAAAATTTTTTAGTTATTGAAGCACCAACAGGAACTGGAAAAAGTTTTGCCTACTTAATTGCTGCTATTGACTTCATTCAAAAAACACAAGAAAAAATAATAATCTCAACAGCATCTATTAACCTTCAAGAACAATTAATAAAAAAAGATATCGAATCTCTAGAAAAAATCATTCCTTTTAAAATGAAGTTTGGAATAATTAAAGGAATGAAAAACTATCTCTGCCTTCGCCGGCTTAAAGAATTTGAAAGAAATCTTTTAACATATACATTTAATAAAAAAAATTTACAAGCATTAATCTACTGGTCACAAAATACACAAACAGGTGATAAAGACGAACTTAATTTTATTGATGAGCAAATCTGGGAAGAAGTATCGGCAAGCCCTGAGACATGTTCAGGTATTACCTGTCCTGATGACAATAAATGTTTTTTTAAAAAGGCAAGAAAACAAATATTAGAATGTGATATTATCATAACCAATCATCATTTACTCCTAAATGATCTCTACATAAAAAATGAAATATTAACAGAAAAAGAAAATTATGAAAACGACTCTGAAAACAATGATGATGAGATTAATTTAATATTGCCTAATACAAAAAATATAATAATTGATGAAGCTCATTATCTAGAAGAAGCTGCAAGGACATTATTTAGCAGAAGTTTTTCAAGAATTGGAATAAAAAAAATTTTTACTAAAATAGATAAAATAATAAAAAGACAAAACATAAATAATAAATACAAGAAAAATTTTGAAAATTCAACAATTCAATGCTTTGAAAATATTGAATATATAATACAAACACAAAAAGATTTTCCATCAATCTATAGAGTTACTAATGATACACATAAAACAGATTTTTATATAAGAATTAAAACACATTTACAAAATGTCATATATAACTTAGAAAATTACAAAGCAACCATAACATCTTTAACACAAGAGATAGAAAATAAAACAGCAAAAATAGAACTAAACAGACTAATTAAAAATATAGAATATAAAGAATCATTAATTAAAATTTTAATCTCTGAAAATCAATATGACAATCTTTGTTTTTGGATAGAAAATAAAACAAATGTGCTTATATTTAAAATATCAGAGATTTATTTAGGCCCTAGTCTAAATAAAATTATGTATAAAAGAGTAAAAAGGATAATTTTCACCTCAGCTACTCTAATGACAAATCAATCATTTTCATATTTTTTCAATCAAACAGGATTGAACTTAAATGATCAAAATATCAAAATGGAAAAGTTGTCATATTCTTTTCCTTACAGGCAAAGATCAATACTCACCGTTATATCAGATATTGAATACCCTAATAAAGAAGAAAAATTTTTAAATCAATCAACACAGTATATTAAAGAACTTGTAATGTTAAACAAAGGCGGTACCTTAATTCTTTTAACCTCACTTAAAAGCTTAGAATATATAAGCAAAAACATTAAAGACTTTTTATTTACAAATAATATAAACCTCTTCATACAAGGAAAATTGCCAAAAAATGAATTAATAAATTCTTTCAAAAAATCACAAAAAAAAAGCGTACTCATAGGAATAAAAAATTTTTGGGAAGGAATTGATATTAAAGGAGACAAATTAACAATGGTAATAATTCCCAAACTGCCATTTCAAACTCCTTCTGATCCAATTTTAATAGCAAAAAACGAATTGGCTACAAAATTGAATAAAAATTTTTTCACACAAGAAACACTGCCACAAGCAATAATGAAATTCAAACAAGGATTTGGAAGATTAATTAGAGATCCAAAAGACTATGGGATCATAGTATGTTTTGATAAAAGACTTGTTGAAAAAAATTACGGTACATTATTCCTACAATCCTTACCTAATATTAAAACTTATTACTCAAACTTTGAAAATATCAAACACATAATAGACACATTCTTTAAAAAGATAGATCAAAATACTAATCCATAGAAATACTATCTCCTGGAATTTTAGTCTTTCTTACCAAAATATCCCTATATCCTGTAGATTTAATAAGTTCAACATTTTTATGAATATCATCAGCATAAGTAGGAATGAACACTGTAAAAAAAGGTCCATGAGAATTCACTAAAACATTAAGTCCAGCTTTTTGAAGTATTCTATAAGCTCTTTGAGCATAATCTTTAGTCTTATAAGAACCAACTTGTATATAAAAATCTGGTTCTTTAGTCGAATTATCTAAAATCTTTTCTGCAACTTCAGAGTGATCGTTATCTAAGGCAGCATTACTGTTTAATTTTGAACCCGAAACAACTGAATCATCCTTAGAAAAATCTTCAGTATTAACAGTTTTTTTAGATTCCTGCGTCACAACTTTATTTTCATCCGATTGTTCCAATATCTCAATTTTTACAGGAGCAACACCTATTCCTAGAAAATCTAACTTTTCAGCAGCAGATTTTGACAAATCAATTATTCTATCCTTCCTAAAAGGACCCCTATCATTAATTCTTACAACAACTGTCCTATTATTAAGTAAATTAGTAACTCTTACAATAGTATTAAATGGAAGTTCCTTGTGAGCAGCCGTAAGAGCTGTCATATCAAATTTTTCACCATTAGCAGTAGATTTGCCATGAAAAGCCTCGCCATACCATGAGGCAAGTCCAACAGTAGCACTGTTTAATTGAGTAAAAGCAAAAAACAAAAACAAGAACCCAAATCTAATATCTATAAGATTAAATAAATTTACCATGACATGTATTATATCATATTGCATATTACAATATAAAGCTTAAGACTTATAACATAAAATCAATAAGTTAAGTTAACCTAAATTGTTTATTTACAATTTTTTTGCTTTAATAAATAAGTAAGTAAACTTAATAGGAAATGACATTAATGAAAACAGAGATCATAGAACAACTCGAGATAAAAAAAGCAGCAAAACTTATAAGAGCAGGAGAATTAGTAGTATTTCCTACAGAAACAGTATATGGCATCGGAGCTAATGCATACAATGACGATGCAATACGAATGATCTTTCTAGTAAAGAGGCGTCCTATCACAAACCCTTTAATAGTACACGTTGAATCAATAGAAAAAATAAAAGAACTTGTAGAATATATACCAAAAAGTGCACTGATTCTAATGCAAAAATTCACTCCAGGCCCTCTAACATTTATACTTAAAAATGCGGGTAAAATATCTAACTTCATAAGCGGAGGACTTGACAGCATAGCAGTAAGAATACCATCAGAACCTGTAGCTCTCAAGTTAATAAAGATGAGCGGAGTTCCAATAGCAGCCCCATCAGCAAACTTATCAAGACGTCCCAGTGCCACTAATTTTGAAATGGCAATCAGGGAACTTGATGGTCTAGTTAAGGGAATTATCAAAAAAAATGAAGAATCAAAAATTGGTATAGAATCAACCGTTATAGGATTTGACTCTAAAGGAAATATATCAATACTAAGACCAGGTTCAATCACGAAAGAGATGATAGAAAAAGAACTTAAAGGAAAATTTAGAGTAGAATACTCAGTAGGAAAAGAAATGCTATCTAAATCACCTGGAAATTTACTAGAACATTACAAACCACGCATACCTGTTTATCTATTTAAGCAAAAAGATAATATAAGACAGTATGCATCAAGACAAGATACAAAAGTGCTCATCATGAAAGCTACTCTTAATTCATATTGGTTTAACAAATCTTGGAATATGAATAATATCTGCGTTTTTAATACATTAGAAGAATATGCAAAAAACATCTACAAAGTATTTGTAGAATCTGAGAAAACATACAAACAAATACTTGCTGAATTTGTAGATAACAGTCAACTTGGATACTCAATTAATAATAGACTTAAGAAAGCAAGTCTTAATAAATTTATTCCTTAAAAGCAATACAACATATAATTAAAATTCACTACTCAATAGTTCTAAATATTTAAGGGCAATAGGATCACTCGAATCATATTCAAGAACTATCTCAAAATACTCTCTAGCCTCTTTCTTGCGTCCCATCTTTAGATAAAGAATTCCAAGATTTGAAACAATTTTGATATTATCAGGTTCAAGCTTCAAAGCCCTAAGTAAATATTTAAGACCATCATCAAACTCAAGTAGTTCCATAAAACAGATTGCAAGTTCGTTCATAGCATCGGCATTCTTAGAATCAAGAGATAATACCTTAAGAAAAGCGTCTTTTGCCTCAGAGTAAAAACCCTTTCTTCTATATCCCCATCCAAGCAAGAACCAAGCATTCCAAGAATCTTTATGATATTCTAAAAGTTTAACAAGTTTAGAAATAGCCTCATCTTCCCTCGATAAAATTATCAGATCATATATTCTCTCAAGATTTAAAGCTAAACTTTTATGAACTCCTATAGCATTTAATACTTCACTTACCTTATTTTTTAATCTTAAATTATTAGAAATTTTTAAATAATGCTTAAGCAACTCTTGAGCCCTGTCCAATTTATATTGCTTAACAAAAAAAAAGCCAGCATTTGCAAACACATTTTCATTGGGACTCTCAAATTCTAAAAGTTTTTCATAAATCTCTAAAGCATTTTGATTACTAGTCATAGCATGCATGTTTTGATCAACCCTTAAGAAGTTTTCAGCCATCTTCTCATACAATAATGCCAAATTAAAAAGAAGAACTTCATTTTCATTATCAATACCTTTTAATGCCAAAAAAATTTCAAGAGCCAAATTATAATCTCCCTCATCAACTTTAGTAAGTCCAACATGAATAAGCGTATTGACAATATTAGGATTTAAAGCTAAAAGAAGCTTTTTATAATAAGCAAAATTCACATTACCTTGATCATAAGCCGAAATCTTAAGAATCGCGGACATAATAGCCTCAAAATTAAGTTCATCTTGAGAAAAATGCTCAACATCATCAACCTCAACGGGTAAGAGTACCTTAGGATCAAATATAAAATCTTTAATTTGACTTGTAAAATCTTCTGGAAGAGAAATATAAACAATATTTTTAAGCATAAATCCTCTAATTAAAATAATCATGAATTAACATGGTATAGTCAAGGGGAATCTTTTCCTCGCAGAATGCAATGCCTAAAGCTAAAACTTTTCCATTAGGAGTTTGAATAACACTCAAATTTTTTGCCTTGCCCACAATAGATACTTCCTTGTCTGCAATATCAAAACTTAAAGTTAAATCAGCATTACTTTCATCCATTTCCTCATAATCAAAATAAGATATTAAAAGTGCACCTCCATAAGAAAGGTCTTTAATCAAGCATTTATGCTTAACACCCTGAACTTCAATAAAAGCTTTATCAGAACTAAGATTAAGCTTTCTAAGCGAATCTTTATCAATAATAATACGCTCATGTATTCTTTGATTCTGTCCAAGCTTTAAATCAAGCAGTTTGCCAATCTTAACTGCAACCTCTTCTGGCATAGGAGATAAAAAATCTAGAGTCAGCAAATTATACTCTTTCTCTTGTACAGAACAAGAAGATGTATTGACCAACTTCACAACTAAAGAGGGAATAAAAAAAGAATCATCTCCAATATTATCAAAACTCTTAAGCTGAATATTGCCTGAATTTCCATTTTGTGCTAAAACAGGTAAAACTTTATCTTCTTGCAAAATAACCTTAATAGCATTCATAGAAATAGAATAAATTACACCATAGGCCTCATAATTACCAACTCTAATTTCAACAGAATTTTTAATATTAAGGAAACTGTTGATTTCAGTACTCATCTTAATTTCTTTACCTCTATATTTAGCTTCATAATCTTTTATTTTCCTAGACAAAAACATAAACCTCTCCTTTAAAATCTAACAAACATGTTAAAATCGACATTCAGGAACTTTAAAGTAATAACATTCAAAAAATTTTAAGTTATGCATACACTTTAAAATAATTTTATCCCAAAATATTAGATACAACCAATAGTTAATAACTTATTCAACATATCTACGAAAAACACATTAATACCCCAAATAAAAATCAAAATGTAAAATCAATTGTATAAAAAAAAACACAAAAAAAAGCCTTAACAAAAGAGAAGCCCTTACTTGAACTTACTTTAAATCCATATTCTCATTTCTTGCCAATTTGCATTACAGAATCCACATAGTATATATAAGAAGGAATTATAACAATATTTTCACATTAATAACAACTCATGAAAATATGTTAATTCTAACATATTTATAGTATAATTATATTGGAAGGGTATAATTTGAAAAATCTTAACTTTAGTAAAAAAGCTAACTTACTCATTTATCTAACATATTTTACTATTAGTTTCTCTATTATCTTACTATCAATTGCAATAGTTGAGACTGTAAACATTCAAAGAGACAAAAATTTTGGGGACGTAAATCCTGCCATACCTTCAAAGCTTTTTGATACAAATGGCAGGATAATAACACAATTTATATCCGACGAGAATAGAGAATTACTCTCTTTAAGAGAAATACCTAATAACTTAATAAGTACGCTTTTAATACGCGAAGATCTTAGTTTTTTCTTTCACAGAGGCTTCTCACTAATGGGAATTCTCAGAGCTGCTTTTAATATTGCTATTGGAAGATACTTTTCAGGGGGAAGTACTTTAACACAACAATTGGCAAAACTCCTTTACACCAATCAAGCAAGACGATCAATCTTAAGAAAGCTAAATGAAATTTGGTGGGCCATACAACTTGAAAAGAAACTATCAAAATATGAAATCCTTGAAAAATATTTAAATAAAGTGTATTTTGGAAACGGAAATTACGGAGTAGTAGCAGCCTCAAAATTCTTTTTCAATAAAAGTGTAAAAGATATTAACACTGCAGAAGCGGTTTTAATGATTATACAACTACCAAATGCCAAACTCTATTCACCATTTTACAATCCAGAATTCGCTAAAAAAATACAAAAGGCAGTATTGCATCAAGTAGTATCTAATGGAATTATAAGTACTGAACTAGCTGAGAGAGAATTTAATGAATACTGGGAAAACTACGATTGGACTCGTATGGCAGACACATCAGCTATCTCTGATAAAGAAGATCATGCACCTTATTTCTCAGAATACATAAGGCAAAGAATAATTAAACATCTTCCATCCGGAGCAAACATATACAAAGACGGGTACTCAATATACACAACACTTGATCTTGATGCACAAAAGTATGCAGATGAAATTACACAAGAAATGATCATAAAAACAAGAAAAATGTATAATTCTACTAAATCATCTGAGACACTAGTAATTAACTCAGAAATAGTTCCCATAATTGATACAATATCTGATCTGTTTGGAATAAAAAGCACTAGAGTAAATGGAAGACAATACAAAAAATTAAGAACAAGAAAATTTTATGAAGACAATATTGATTTAATTGCAAGTTTCGCAGCAATATTAGGCATTGATAAAATAGACAAAGCAACAAGAGAATACACAATAAACAATAAAACAAATCCAAACTTCATTGTACAACCAGAAGGCGCATTCATAGCACTAGATACCACAACAGGAGCAATAAAAGCAATGGTTGGGGGAAGCGGATATAGAAAGGGAAGCGAATTTAATAGAGCAACCCAAGCAAAAATACAACCTGGAAGTGCATTTAAAGCCTTATACTTTTCAGCAGCTATTGATCTTAAAAAAATCACAGCTGCAACAATGTTTTCAGACTCTCCAGTAGCATTTTTTAATCAAGAAGGAGAAGTCTATGCACCTGAGAACTACGGAGGAAAATGGAGAGGTAATGTATTAACACGTAAAGTACTAGCTTTATCACTAAATATTCCTTCTCTTAGAATACTCGATACATTAGGATTTGAAAACGCAATTAAATATTCTGCTAAATTATTAGGAATAAAAGATCAAAATGAAATAAACAAAACATTTCCTAAAGTATATCCTCTTGCACTCGGTGTTATATCAACATCTCCAATACAAATGGCAAGAGCATTCGCAATTTTGGGCAATAATGGCAAAGAAGTGGAACCATATGGAATTAAATATATTGAAGATAGGAATGGAAAAGTAATAGCAAATGTAGAATCCGAAACACTAACAGCAATTAAAAACAAAGGAGCCAATGCACAAATAGTATCTCCTCAAACTGCCTATATTATGACAGACATGATGAAATCAACAATTCAATATGGAACCTTAGCAAATCAAAGACATACAAATCTTAAAGACTTTAAATCTGACATTGCGGGAAAATCAGGAACTACTCAAAACTGGGCTGATGGATGGGCAATAGGATACTCACCCTATATAACAACGGCTTTATGGGTTGGTTTTGATAAAAAGGGATATTCATTAGGAATTGCTGGAACAGGCACAGGACTTGCTGGTCCTAGTTGGGGAAAATTTATGGCAGAATACCATAAAAATTTACCTAGAAAAGTTTTCATAAGACCTAAAGGCATAATTAATGTACAAGTACAATCAGAAACAGGACTATTACCAGAAGGAGTACCTAACGAAATAACAATAAATGAAATATTCATTGCAGGGACTCAGCCATTTGAAAAGTCAAAATACTATGAAAATAAATCTGAATTTTTAAATAAAATGGAATTTAATGTTTATGGAATCGATAGAATCGATGACAATAATGAGTTAAACATTGAGGTTAATGAATTTGAATATCTTATAGATGATTTTAATTCATTAAATAAAATAGACAACAAAAAAGAATTTGAAAATGATATCAATGAAACTAATAATAGTAGTTTGGATAATAGTTTAGAAAATGAACATAATCAAGAAAACGTGAATCATGACATACCAGATATAAATCTAGATAATAACATCAACAACACAAGGATAGATGATAATGATGACAACATTAATATAGATGATACTAATATAGACAACAAAGACAAAGAAAATAATGCAGAAATTAAAGCAAATTCTCTCATTGATGAAAATGAACAAATTGATGAAAATGAACAAATTGATGAAAATGAACAAATTGATGAAAATGAACAAATTGATGAAAATGAACAAATTGATGAAAATGAACAAATTGATGAAAATGGGCACAAAGATGTAAATGGAGAAAATATTCAATTGGATTAAGAAAAATGTTAATAGATTTAGAACAAATAAAAATAAAAAAACGAATCAGACAAAATATAGGAGACACCTCAACTCTTAAAGAAAGCATCAAAAAACATGGTTTAATCTACCCAATAATAATAGATAAAAACAAAAATCTAGTAGCAGGTTTTAGAAGATATCAGGTATTAAAAGAACTTGGATATAAAGAAGTCGATGTCAAGGTAATCCCCACAGAAGATAAAAAAATTTTACTTGAAATTGAACTTGATGAGAATAATGCCAGAAAATCATTTACAAAAAGTGAATCAGAGACAGGGGAAGAACAATTAAAATATTATTCAGAAAAAAACATAATAATCAGGTTTTTAAAATTAATAATACTTAAAATAAAAAAAATACTAAAAAGAAAAAAACAAAATAAAACTTAAATATATAAGAACTATTGGAGGAGGCTTCATGCTCAAGTATATCAACCTTAATAAACTTAAAAATTTTCAAGAATTAAGACAAACCAATCCCGAAGAACTAAAAAAGACTCTAAGTGAGGATAGAATAAAAAAATATGACATCAAAATAGAAGGACATCAAGTACATTATAACTATGCTACAAAACAAATTAACGAAACTCACTTAAACATATTTCAAAATTTAAGCGATGAAGCAAATCTAATAGAAAAATATAAAGAAATCATCGATGGAAAACATATTAATATCAGCGAAAATAGAAAAGTTCTGCACCATTTGACAAGAGAACAACTTGGAACAGAAGTCATAGAGAATAATGAAAATATGAGGGAATTTTTTGAAAGAGAACTTAAAAGGATTTTTGAATTTGCAAAACAAGTTCAAAACGGATCGATTAAGAGCATAAGTGAAAAAGTCTTTAAAAATGTGGTACAAATCGGAATTGGTGGTTCAAGTCTTGGTCCAAAAGCACTATATACCGCGATCAAAAACTACGCTAAGCAGAAAAATTTACACCTGATGAAAGCCTATTTTATTTCAAATGTTGATCCAGATGAAACAGAAGAAGTATTAAGTGAAATAGACCTTCAAGAAACCTTATTTATTATAGTATCAAAAAGCGGAAACACACTAGAGACAGCAGCTAATATGCAATTTTTAATTAAAAAATTAGAAAATAATGGTATCAAAGAATACCAAAAACAAATCATAATCATTACATCAAAGGGAAGTATGCTAGCACTTGAAAAGGGATATCTTGAATACTTCTTTATGCACGATTCAATTGGTGGAAGATTTTCACCAACATCAGCTGTTGGACTTACCTTAATTACTCTTTGCTTCACAGAAAACGTTACAAAAGAAATATTAAAAGGAGCTTGTGAGGTTGATAAAAAAGCATTAAATAAAAACGTAAAAGAAAATGCGCCTCTCTTAGCAGCACTAATTAGTGTATATGAGAGTAACATTCTTAACTACAGTAGCAACTGCATTATTGCATATTCAAAAGCAATGGAAAACTTTTATCTTCATCTGCAGCAACTTGAAATGGAAAGCAATGGGAAAAGTGTAAACAGATTTGGAGAAAAAATTGATTATAAAACAGTAAGAATAATTTGGGGAGGAATTGGAACGGACGTTCAACATTCATTCTTTCAAATGCTTCATCAAGGAACAGATATAGTTCCAATGGATCTAATAGGTTTTAGTGAATCTCAACTAAAGCAGGATAGCACCCTAGAGGGAACATCAAACAATGATAAGTTAAAAGCAAATCTAATAGCCCAAATAATTGCATTCTCTTATGGAAAAGAAGATACAAACAAAAATAAAAACTTTGAAGGTGAGAGACCTTCTGCATTAATATATTCAAAAGAACTTACACCTTATACAGTAGGTGCAATACTATCCCACTATGAGAACAAGGTAATGTTTGAAGGATTCTTACTAAATATAAATTCATTCGACCAAGAGGGAGTTCAACTTGGAAAAGTCATTGCGACTAAGATTTTAAAGGAAAATAACTTAAAAGATAAAATAATAAAATCTTATGATAGACTACTTCAATAATAAAAAAGTAACAAAGCTAATTCAAGAATTTATGATTACAATCATGCTCATTACATTAAAATTTATAAATAAGAGGCAAAAAGGATGAACACAACAATAATATACACACTCCTAAATATCACAATCATGCTTACATTAATAGGACTTCTATATTTTCTACACAAAAAACACATCTCATTTACAAAAAGACTACTAGTAGCCTTAGGATTAGGAATAGCCTTTGGTATAACTATGAAATATTATTATGAATCAGAATCAATAATACTAAAAGAAACTATTAAATGGATTAATATCTTAGGCATAGGATATATAAGACTCATTAAAATGATGGTAATACCACTTATACTTGTTTCAATAATATCTGCAATAGTAAAACTAACAAATAGCCAAGATATTTGGAAAATGAGCTTATCTGTAATACTTATGCTTATATTTACAGCAGGAATTGCTGCAATAATTGGAATTGGTACCTCTCTCTTCTTTAATTTAACAGCAGAAGGACTTCAATCTGGAGTAGATGAAATTACACAAGGGAAAAAACTAAATCAAGGTCTTGAACGCCTACAAAAAACCCCAATTACACAAAAATTATCAGAACTGATCCCTGAAAATATATTTGCAGATATGGCAGGCACAAGATCAAACTCAACAATTGGAATAGTAATATTTGCTGCCTTAGTAGGAATCGTTGCTCTTAAAGTTGCCAAAAAAAAACCAGAATCAATAGAATTTTTTAAACAAATAATATCCACAGCACAAGATTTGACCTCTGGAATGATAATTTTAATCTTAAAATCAACACCTTATGCCATATTAGCAATGATTACAAAAATATCGGCAACAAGTGATATTTCAAGCATAATGAAACTTGGAAAATTTGCACTTGCTTCCTATATTGCCATTGGCATTACAATTTTAATGCACATGACACTAATTGCACTTAATAGGCTAAATCCAATTATCTTCATTAAAAAAGCATGGCCGGTTCTGACATTTGCATTCATATCTCGTTCTAGCGCAGCAACAATACCTGTTAATGTAGAAGTACAAACTAAACAATTAGGAGTCAGTGAGGGAACTGCAAACCTTGCAAGTGCATTTGGGGTATCCATTGGACAAAATGGTTGTGCAGCACTCCATCCTGCAATGTTAGCAATAATGATTGCTCCTACCCAAGGAATAAACCCAACAGATCCTTTATTCTTACTCCAACTTATAGGAATAATAATAATAACCTCATTTGGAGCAGCTGGAGCTGGAGGAGGCGCAACAATAGCTTCTTTAATGGTTCTCTCATCAATGAACCTACCCGTTGAACTTGTTGGACTTGTAATATCTATTGAACCTTTAATTGACATGGGTAGAACATCTGTCAATGTGAGCGGCTCAATGGTTGCAGGAATAATAACCGCTAAAAACCTTAATCAATTAGACAGAAATATTTATAATAATCAAAATGAAATAGAAAAATAAGGCATTTTTATGAAAATAATAATTATTGGGGGAACTGCTGCAGGAACTAGTGCTGCTGCCAAAGCAAAACGAACAAATAAAGAATTAAATATCACCATTTATGAGAAAACAAATACTACATCTTTTGGGGCTTGTGGATTACCATATTTCATCGGAGGCTTCTTTGATGAACCAAACAATATGATAGCTAGAACACCTGATGAATTTGAACAAAATGGAATATCAGTATTCACTGAACATGAAGTTATGAGAGTAGATATCAAAAATCATACCCTTCAAGTAAAAAACCTTAAAACAAAACAGATATTCAATGATACTTATGATAAATTAATGATTGCAACTGGAGGCAATCCTATCATTCCACCAATTAGCAATATCCAACTAACAAACTTTTATACTCTAAGAAACATGCAAGATGGAAAAGAAATAAGAGAACTTTTTAAGAAGAAAGATATAAAAAACATAGTAATAATTGGAGCTGGATATATTGGAATTGAAATGGTAGAAGCTGCTAAAGCTTTAGAAAAAAATGTAAGAATAATTCAACTAGATAAACGAATACTAACCGAATCGTTTGACAGAGAAATTACTAATATAATGGAAGAAGAATTAATAAAAAACAATGTTCTACTCCACACAGATGAATTTGCAAAAAGCTTAATAGGAAAAGAAAAAGTTGAGGGAATCATTACAAATAAATCCGAATATAAGGCGGATCTTGTAATTCTTTCCACCGGTATCAAACCTGCTACTGAATTCTTAGAAGATCAACTTGAAACCCTAAAAAATGGTGCAATTATTGTCAACGAATATGGAGAAACCAGCGTAAAAAACATTTTTTCTGCTGGGGATTGCGCCACAATTTATAATCTTGTAAGTAAAAAAAATGATTATATCCCCCTTGCAACAACAGCTAACAAATTAGGAAAAGTAATTGGTGAAAATCTAGCGGGAAGACACGTTGCTTTTAAAGGAACACTAGGATCTGCATCAATTAAAGTCTTATCGCTTGAAGCAGCTAGGGCTGGTCTTACAGAAGAAACTGCTTTAAAACTTGGAATTAAATATAAAACAGTATTTATAAAAGATAAAAACCATACAAATTATTACCCAAATCAAGAAGATTTGTATATTAAACTGATATACAATGAAGAAACAAAAGAAATCATTGGGGCACAAACAATTGGTAAAAATGGAGCGGCAATAAGAATGCATGCATTATCCTTAGCGATCTATTCAAAACTTACAACAAATGAAATTGGAATGATGGATTTTGCATATTCTCCACCATTCTCAAAAACTTGGGATGCATTAAATGTTGCAGGCAATGCAGCAAAATAAATAATAAGAATACTTTTATTTCTTGTTCTTCATACTAAATGGCTGACCAGTACTTGCAAGAACATCCCTCCAAAAAGAACCATTTATATTGACTTTATTTCTGGCAATTACTGCCATTTTTATTGGAATATGTACAAATTTTGTACTCCACAAGCTAATTAATAATTTTGTCTTACCTGCCATAGCAGCATGAACAGCATTGGAACCAAGACGAGCACAATAAAGAGAATCACTAGCATTAGCTGGAGAACTTCTCACAAGATAACTAGGATCAATATACTTAAGATTAATTGAAATATTTTTGGACTTAAAATACATATTAATCTTATCTTTAATATAAAGTCCAATATCTTCATAAAGCAAGTTACCAGAATCGTCTTTTTTACGACTACTAGGATCAAAATACTTTTGTCCTGCGCCCTCTGCTATTAATATTACTGCATGGGGCATCTCATCCAAATTCTCTTTTGCCAAAAGTCGTCTTTCAAGATGTTCAAGAAGCCCATTAGGCCCCTCAATATCAAAATCTAGTTCTGGAATCAGACAAAAATTAACATTATTAGAAGATAAAGCAGTATGAGCAGCAATAAACCCAGAATCTCTACCCATAACTTTAACAAGACCAATTCCATTATAAGCACTATTTGCCTCAAAGTGAGCACCAGCAACTGCAGCAACTGATTGCTCCACAGCTGTTTCAAATCCAAAAGATTTTTGAACAAACATAAAATCATTATCTATTGTCTTTGGAATACCTACAACAGCAATCTTCAAATTTCTCCTCTCTATTTCCTCAGCAATTAGAACAGAACCTTTTTGTGTTCCATCTCCACCGATATTAAAGAGCATATTAACGCCCACTCTCTCTAAAGTATCAACTATTTCAACAGGTTTAATTCCTCCTCTTGATGAACCAAGTATTGTACCACCAAGTTGATTAATATCATCTACTACATCAGGATTTAGCTCAACAAAACTTAAATTAGACTCTGACAAAAGTCCCTGATATCCGAATTTAACTCCATAAATATTATGCACTCCATATACTTTCCATAAAGTTCTAACAATTGAACGAATAACATCATTAAAACCTGGACAAAGACCTCCACAAGTAGTAATTGCCGCTTTAACATTCTTTGGAATAAAATAAATTTTATGTCTAGGTCCGGCTTTTTCTAAAAAAATATTCTCATATTGATCCCACGCCTCGTCATTTTTATAAACATTAAATCTAATCTTATTAGCCTCACCAGTAAAATGAATATGACTCTCATCAGCATAAAAATTAATTAAAGGATTATCTTGTTTACATTCTCCTAAATTTTCTATTGTAAAATCTAAATTCTTATTCCTATGTCTATGCATTAAGTTGCTCCTCCATAATAAGTATCATTATAATTCAATTAATTCCTAATAAATTGACTTTGATCCTTAATCATATCGTATATATCATCATAAATATAAGGTGAACCTTCAACAGGAGACTTAATTAAATTACCTGCAATAAACTCAAAATACTTATTGAGCTTTGATTTTTTATCAAAATCAATAAATGGAATTCTATTATTAACAGATTCTCTAAAACTCTTTGCAAACGGAATAAAACCAATAAATTCTACTGGTATATTAATATTATTTTTAACAACATTGATTAAATTTTCACACATAGCTATTTCTTCACTAGATTCTATCCTATTTAGTATAACTCTAGGATAAAAACTGTTCATCATCTTTTTTATCTTAAGTGATGAACTTAAAGATATGACTTCAATTCCTGTAACTAAATCTTTAAACTTAACGTTTGTACCTTCTATTTTATTTTTAAAAAAATTACTAATATATTCACGTTCAGCGCTCTTTGGGGGAAACCCCAGATATAGAAGCCGATACAGTGCATTTTTCAAAAAAGAATAAGCGTTAAGTATGGAAGGAGTTTCTGGAACAGTAACGATTATACCACTGTAAGCTGATAAATAAAAATCCACTGTATTATAAGATGTACCTGAACCTAAATCTATAAAAACAAAATCAGCAACAAGATCTCTTTGAATCGAGTCTATTATTCTTTTTTTAATAGAAAAAGGAATATTGGCTGTTCCCGTATAAAGAGCATCTCCTGGAATCAGATAAAGCTTCTTATAAGGTGTTTTAATAATTAAACTTGAAAAATCTTTTTCACGCTTATTAATAAAGGAACCTATTCCAACACCAGTATTCTTAACACCTAAACATGTATGCAGATTAGACCCACCAAGGTCAAGATCAACAAGTATTACAGTTTTACCTAAACATGCAAGTTTATAACCAATATTAGCAACAAAAGATGTTTTTCCAACACCTCCCTTTCCACTTGCAACAGGAATAATCTTAGTCATCTAAAAATCCTATTAATCGTTTTTCCTATCTTTACTAAACTTTTTCATGAAATTAAAAAACCTTAAAAATCCTAATTTCTTGGAATTTTCCATGTAAGAAGCATCCTCTGATTTAGAAACTGATATTAAGTCTTTAATCAAATCCTTATTATTTGTAAAATTCTCAATTTTATCAGGCTTCCCACAAATTACAATTTTATCATCCTTTAAGAAAAAATAATCACCATCTACAAACTCATACCTAGAATTGCTTAAATTTCTAACAGCAATAACAGTAATGCCCTTCTCCCTTCTCAAGTCAGCCTCAAGAAGAGTTTTTCCTACATACTCTTTAGGAATAATAGTCTCAGCAACAATGATATCATGACCAACAATACTGTAAGTTGAAAGATTAGGCGATACTAATAGTGGGGTTAACCTTCTTGCAGCATCCTTACTTGGAAATATAATTTTTGTAGCACCAAGTGTTTTTAATATCTCAGCATCATCCCTATCTTCAGTTTTAACACATATCTCTTTAACACCTAAAAGATTACAATAATGAGTAACAAGAGCACTCTTCCCAAGATCATTATCAAAATCAATAATAACAGCATCAGTATCTACAGGTATAACTTTTTTTAAAGTATTTTTAGTAAATTGGTCTAAAATAAAGCTTTCTGTAGAAATAACATCATATTCCTCAACCAATTCCTTTGAAGTGTCAACAATAATAATTTGGCAATCAAGTTTACTCAAATTTTCAAGAACATGAATCCCTAAATTGCTAAGACCAATAATAACAAACGTTTTCACTCTTTCCTAACCCACTAAAATGTCTTGTCTTGGCCTTGTAAATTCTTCAAAACGAGATCTTCGTGAAACAAAAATTGCCATAGAAAAAAGTCCTATCCGACCTGCAAACATAGTAAAAATTATAATTACTTTACCTAAAAATGACAAATCCTGTGTAACACCAACTGACAAACCAACAGTACCAAAGGCAGAAAAAACTTCATATCCCAAATCAATAACTCTCCACTTTCCACCACTCTCAGCAGCAAGAAGAACAAAAAATGAAAAACACAAAATAAAAACAGCCCTTACAAAAAATAAAAGTGCAAATCTTATGCTATCAATTGAAACTTTATAAGAACCAATAATATAACCATTACCATCTTGCGATTTTATTACCGCAAGAATAATTAAAAAAAAGGTAGTAATCTTAATCCCCCCAGCAGTTGAACCTGGAGCACCACCAATGAACATAAATGGCAACGAAAGCATTTGGGTTCTACTTGTGATAAGAGAATTGTCAAGATAATTAAAACCAGCGGTCCTTGTGCTTATTGAATAAAATATTGAATTAAATATGAGAGTTCCAAGTGAATAACCTTCCTTAAGTTTATGCATTTCTGAGAAAAAAAATAAAATTGTACCTAAAATAATCAAAAAGAAACTCAGTAAAAAAACAATTTTAGCATGAAGAGACAACTTTTTCCGATATTTAATCGTATTCGTAATATCACGATATACCATAAACCCAAGTCCTCCACAAATAATCAAAATAGCAATAACAACTATTGCCTCAGGAACATCACGCCAAGCATAAATACTCTCAGAATGCATAGAAAATCCTGCATTACAAAAAGCTGAAATTGTTGTAAATAAAGCTTCAAGTAGTGAAATATTAACACCTCGAAGTCTAAAACACACTAATATTAACAATACTCCAATTAATTCAATTAAAAAAGTTACAAAAAGTATACTTTTCAAAATCTTGATGGGATTATACTCAATATTTGAAAGAGAATATTGTTTAATTATCCGAGCATCGGTTAAATTCAACTTACGCTTAGGAATAAGCAAATAAAAAGTAGCAATCGTTATAAAACCAAGACCCCCAAACTGAATCAATAACATTATGATGATAAAACCAAAAGTAGAAAAATTTTCCATCTTAACGGTAACAAGGCCTGTAATACTAACAGCAGATACAGATGTAAACAAAACATCTATGTACTCTAACTTTTTCTCACCATTCCAAGAAATAGGCAATGACAACAATAGAGAGCCTAGGAACATAATCAAAATAAAATAACTGAAAAGAAAAAACCTATCACTAAACTCAAATTTCAACATAAACAAATAAAATATAACAAAACATATAAGATATCATCATCAAACTTACAGGTCATTGAAATATTACCATAATTTTATTATTTTTAATACATGTTTGAAATTGAATTGAAAGCTTTTATTCCCAAAAATGAACTTAAAGAAATTTTAAAATTGGCTAATCAAAAATTCAAATTTATCAAAGAAGAAATCAAAGATGATACTTATTACTGTAACACAGAAAAAATAATTAGAATAAGAAAATTTAACACTTCAGAAGAGATTGTAACCTTTAAAATTAAATCTTTAGAAAATGACATAGAAATAAACAAGGAAATCGAATTTAAAGTAGACCAAATCAACAATTTTATATCTTTTCTAGAAGAAATAAATTTTAAATTTTTATACAAAAAAATCAAAAAAAGTCTAATTTATAAAAAAGAAAATTTAAACATAGAAATTAATGAAATTGAAAATCTTGGTTTTTTTTTAGAAATAGAAAAAATAATTTATGATAAGAATGAATTAAGTCTTGCCAAGACAGAAATTTACGAAACAATCAAAGAATTCAAATTACAAAACAATATTGAAAAAAAACCCTATTTTGAACTAATACTAGCTAATCAATCTAAAGTATAAAACCTTAAAATCTAAGCTCAGATATGACAATATAAACCCTTTATCTTCATATTTTGAAAACTGGGGCTTACAAACAGATTTTTGAAAAATTTCAGATTCATTAAAAAAATACCAAGTATCATCATCAAAATAAATAAGCCTGATATCATTACCATCTTCAAAAGTTAAAAACAAATCATTCCTATAACTTAAAATATCACTAGTTACTCCATCAATCTTAATATTTGGACTTATATTTTGCCACTTATCATATTGCAATGTAAATACACTAACAACAGGTCTATCCTTTGTTATATAACTTAAAACAACTTGGTCAGATTTAGAATTAGAAAGAATTTTGACAGAATTTGCTACATTTGCAGACTGAATATTTGCATTTCCCCAAGTTTTACCACTATCAATAATAAACTCAGAATTAACATAATCATTTACTTTATAATTATAAAAAATCCCCAGAAAAGGCTCAGAAATAATACCAATACTTGAAACATCATCAACATCAGCATTGCCTTTAGACACATAAGAATCCATGACACTATTCCAAATATTACTATATCCTTTATTTGCAACAAAGTTTACTTTATATTCATTGCCAATTTTCCTTAAGTAAGCTACATACAAATTATCTCTCTTATCGATGCCAATATTTACCAAAAATCCAATATTATCCCTAAATTTAGGACTAATATCAATCCACTTTCGACTATTAAATTTCTTGACTATAAGTTCGCTAGAAAAATCACTGGTATTCTTAGTCGTAAATACAACATATAATTCTCCTTTAGAATTAATTGCAAAATCAAAATATGCAATATCAGTAATATTATCATTAACAGCAGTACTTATATCAAACCAACCAATATTCTCAATAAATGAAGAAACCTTAATATCATCATCACCTTCTAGCTGATAAGCAAGATAAATACTGCGATTATAAGTCCTTAAAATATATCTTTTAAGCTTCGAGCCTAATTGAAAATTTGGCAAATCTTTTAATAAAAAAGTTTTATCTTTTTTCTTTATACCAGATATTTTAGCTCTTAAAGAGCTATCACTTATTATCGACAAATCTAAATCAGTAAGGACAAAATTAATATTTACATCCTCAGATGTGACATAGATCACAGCATAAAGAATATCTTTATTCAATTTAAGCTTGACATCTTTTTTTCTTATCTTATCTGTTATATATTTTTTATTAAAAATATCATATACCATATAGACAAAATCTGAACCTGAAGAAACATCAAAAGTTAAGATATAGTTAGAAGACTTGCTAACCTTTAGATAAACACTTCCCTTTCCACTTTCACTTGAAATACTTAAAGGCTTAACTTCCGTTAACATTTGCTTTAACTGAGCATGAGAATAAAAACCAATTAGTAACCAAATAAATATTAATAATACATTACTTCTCATATTTGCTAAGATACAAAAATATCACAACATAATCAATTAATGATATGACAGTTAGAAAGGCAGACATAGCATATATCATTCCAACAATAAAAGAAAAATTAAAATCTAGATTTAAAATTGAACTAATAAAATTCTCAATCAATGTAGTAATTCTCAACTTGTTTAAACTATAAAAAAAAAGACTAGCAAATGTTGCAATAGCATAGAATAACGACTTTATTTTACCCAAAAATTTAGCTTGTTGGACTATATCAAACTGAATAATTAAATTCCTAACAACACCAACAGAAAGTTCACGGTATATAAATATCATAAAAAAATAATATGGTGTAATCCCTTTATAAAAGAAAAAGGCAAAATATGTTAAATGTTGCAACACATCTGCATAAGGATCTAAAATCTTACCTACATTACTAACTAAATTATATTTTCTAGCAATATATCCATCAATAACATCTGTTATTTCATTAAAAATAATTAAAAACCAAATCAGAATTAAAAATAAATAAGAATTCCAAAGATCTTCAAGACATAATATAAATAAGATAACAAAAGATAATATAATTCTAAAAAAAGTTATTTTATTCGGACTCATTATACTTTCACTATTCAAACTATAAAATCTCCTTATTAGATACCTTTAATTTCACAAATTCAAGTGCTTCTTTCAGCTCAAGTCCATTAATCTGCTCATTTGTCCTGGTTCTAATCGAAATTTTTCCCTCTACTACCTCTTTTTCTCCCACAATAAACATATAAGGAACTTTTTGGGATTGATATTGTCTAATCTTTGCATTCATTCTCATATTACAATCATTATCAAGTTTTATTCTAATTCCTTCATTTTTAAAACGAGACAATACCTCCAATGCATACTCTTCTACAATATTGTTTACAGGAATAATTACAACTTGAAGAGGTGCCAACCACACAGGAAATGCACCACCATAATGTTCTACCAAAATTCCAAAAAATCTTTCAATAGAACCAAGAAGAGCTCTATGAATCATAAAAGGTTGCCTCTCCTTACCATCTTCTGCTGTATAAGTCATTTTAAATCTCTCAGGAAGATTAAAATCAAATTGAATTGTACTCATCTGCCATTCTCTCCCAAGAGAATCTATTATTTTAAGATCAATCTTAGGTCCATAAAAAGCTCCACCTCCCTCATCAATATCATAATCAATACCTAAATTAATCAAAGCTTCCTCTAAGACTTTCACAGACATTATCCAATCATCCTCATCCCCTACAGATTTTTCCGGCTTTGTAGAGAGATATGCTTTTAAAGCCGTAAATCCAAATTTATTCCACATATAAAGAGCAAATCTTAAAACCTCTTGGACCTCAAACTTAACTTGATCATAAGTACATATAATGTGTGCATCATCTTGAGTAAATCCTCTAACACGCATAGTACCATGAAGCGCACCTATCTTTTCATAACGATAAACCGTACCAAGTTCAGCCCACCTAAACGGCAAATCTCTATAAGAATGCCTACCGGTATTATAAATCGCAATATGAAATGGACAATTCATAGGCTTAACATAATAATTACTCTTATCCATCTCCATTTTCTCAAACATGTTTTCTTTATAAAAATCTAAATGCCCAGAAGTTTCCCAAAGCCAAGATTTGCCAATATGAGGCGTAAAAAGTATGTCATAACCATTCTTAAAATGCTCTTCTCTCCAAAAATCTTCTATTAAAGCTCTTATTCTAGCACCATTTGGATGAAAAAATATAAGACCAGGTCCTATTTCTTCATGAACAGAAAATAAATCAAGTTCTCGACCAAGTTTTCTATGATCTCGCCTTTTTATCTCTTCTCGCAACTTAAGATATGCTTTTAAGTCCTTTTCATTGTTCCATAAAGTCCCATAAATACGAGTAAGCATCTTATTTTTCTCATCGCCACGCCAATAAGCACCTGCAATACTAATTAACTTAAATGCCTTTGGATCAATTTTTCCCATATTATCAATATGGGGGCCTTTACAAAGGTCAGTAAAATTATGACTTTTATATATTGAAATCTCATCTGCAATATCAAGCTCATGAATTAAATCAATCTTATAAGGTTCATCTTTGAAAAGAATTAAAGCCTGTTCTTTAGTTATCACTTCCTTTACAAAAGAACTCCCTGTCTTTAGAATCTCTCTCATCTTTTGTTCTATTAACAAAAGATCATCTTCTATAATATGTTTTTCAAAATCAAAATCATAATAAAACCCATCTTTAATCGGGGGGCCTATAGCAATCTTAGTATTTGGAAATAATTCAATTACAGCTTCGGCCATAACATGCGCAATTGAATGTCTTTTTTTATAAAGAACGTCCTCTTTATCTAATTTCTCACTCATAATAACACCTTACAAACTCTAAGATTCTAAATTAGAATATCATAATAAACTTAAGAACTAACCACAGTTATAGATAAACAATAAATCTTCTCAATACAATATACAAAAAAATTTAGTAAAAAAACAGACAAAACAAAAAATGTAATAAAATTTTCTAATCCATAGTGACTATAGACTCAATATTAAAATAAAGAGCCATAGCCAAAAAGAAAGTAATAGTAGATGAACCACCATAAGATAAAAAAGGCAAAGGGATACCTGTAATTGGCAAGAGCCCTAAAGACATACCAATATTAAAAGAAGTATGAAAAAACAAAAGACCCAATACACCAGCAAGTACCAAAGACATATATTTATCTTTACTTTTATTCATTATTATTAAAATCCTAAAAAAAATAAGAAAAAATAATATCAAAACTACACTAACTCCCAAAAAGCCAAATTCTTCAGCAAGAATTGAAAAAATAAAATCTGTACTCTGAGATGGAACATAATTTGCATGAGTGTAAGGACCTTTTAAAAATCCCTTACCGAATATACCTCCAGAACCAATAGCAATTTTTACTTGATTTAAATTCCAACCAGCCCCTTTAAGATCGATATTTGGATCTAAGAAAACCAAAAATCTTTTAATTTGGTAAGGTTTCATGAACTTTGACAAAAATTTAGAAAAAAAAGCCGCAATTAGTAAAATTGAACTCATAAATAATATATAAAAATAAATAAGTCTAATACTGAAATTATACTTTGAAACAAAAAATCCTATAACAGAAGATAAAAACACCAAAATTAATACTAAAAAAGCTAATTGAAAATAAAAATTATTAGAAAAAATCAAATATAATACATTTCCCATATTTGCCTTGTATTCATACCAAACAGGCAATACCACAAAAAGAAATGAAAAAAATCCCGTTAACGCAAAATACAAAATATAGTGTATATCTATACCAGCAAAAAAGGAAATAAATATAAACATATTCAAATAAACTACAGCAGTACCAAAATCAGGCTGTAAAAATACAAATAAAATAACAGGCACAATTAAAATAAAAGCAAAAATAAAAACAAAAAAATTATGATATTCATTCCTACTACTATAGAACTTAGCAAGGGTCAAAATACTAATAATCTTACCAAACTCTGAAGGTTGTCCACCTAATTTCCAAATTCCAATCCAAGATCTAGCTCCATTAACAGTAACACCAAAAAGCGCAGTAAAAACCAAAGAAGCAACCAATAAAAAATACAAAGGATAGATCATGCCATGTATAATCTTAAGATCATATTTTCCTATTATAAAAATTACACAAAATCCACCAAGAACCCATACAATTTGTTTGATATATTCAATCTTCATCAAAGAACCATTAGAAGTATAATCACTAGAATATATAAGCAAAACTCCAATAAAAGATATCATTACCAAACTAAATAATGTTAAACTATCATAACTTTTTCTAAAAACAGCCATTTACTTTACCTAATATACCATGGTCTATA
Source organism: Borrelia parkeri (assembly GCF_023035815.1). Classification (NCBI taxonomy): domain Bacteria; kingdom Pseudomonadati; phylum Spirochaetota; class Spirochaetia; order Spirochaetales; family Borreliaceae; genus Borrelia; species Borrelia parkeri. The sequence continues at coordinate 761,628 of NZ_CP073159.1, read as the reverse complement.
CTCTTTAAGAATATCCTCATAACTCTGATTAGCAAAAATCCCTTGCATCATTAAATCTACAGATTTAGCAGACCACATATTATCTGTATTACTTCTTCCTTCAACCAAACTAAAAATAACAACTTGTTCACTAGGTGCAGCATTATAAGGAGCAAGAGCAACAAAAGAACTATTTTCAAGTCCAGTAACACCAGTTTGACCTGTACCAGTCTTTCCTAAAACCGCAACAGCTTTTGTAAGAACTGAATTTCTAGCAGTACCATAAGTTATAACATTTCTCATATATTTTTTCAAAAACTTAAAAGTATTTCGACTAATAATATCTGTTTTCTTAAGGACTTCAGGAACATTTTCAATAATAACTTCATTAGTACTACCATTTAAAATCCTATTAACAATTCTTGGTTTATAAATAACACCTTCATTTGCAATCATAGCTATCATATTGGCAATCTGCATAGGGGTAGCATTTAAAAACCCTTGGCCTATTGAAAAATTGACAGTATCGCCACCTACCCAAGGTTGATTAAAAATTTTTTCCTTCCACTCAGAACTTGGAAGAAGTCCTGAAACCTCATTTGGCAAATCAATCCCGGTTTTTTCACCAAATCCATACTCTTTTGCATACTTAAAAATTTTCTCAACACCAAGATACTTAAGTCCCAATACATAAAAATAAACATTACATGAATGAGCAACAGCATGTTCCAAATCGACATAACCATGACCACCTCGTTGCCAACAATGAAACACTCTATTGCCTACTCTAAAATATCCCGGACAATAAATTTTTCTAGCCCTGTCAAGGACCTTTTCTTCTAATAACGCTGTGGTCAAAACCAATTTAAAAACAGATGCAGGGGGATAAACTGATTGTATTGCCCTATTTAGAAAAGAATAATCTTCTTTAGAATGCTTATTATAAACATCATTCATGGAATAGTAAGGATAATTATGCAGTGCTAAAACACCACCTGTTGAGGGTTTTAACACTACCACAGTTCCATACCTTTTACCTAAAGTGTGCTTAGCAAGCAGTTGAATATCCTTATTAATATTTAAAACAATATTATTACCAGGGGTCATATGCTCTATAATAGAACCACTATCTATTTTTCTTTCTCTAGAATCTACCCTATATTTAATTAAACCTTCCTTCCCTCTGATATAACTATCATAAATGTGTTCAATGCCTAATTTTCCTATTGTAGAATTATTATCATACCCTTTAACATTATAAAAAGAACGAAGTTCCCTTTGATTAATCCTACCAACATACCCAATAGGATGAGAAAAAGAATCATCTACCAAATAATTCCTTTTAAAAGAATATGTCCATAAAAATGCAGGATAATAAATTCTCTTCTCAGCAACTCTAAACAACATTTCTGGACTAAGTTCAACTATTTCTACATCCTTCAAATATCCTCTAGGAGCCTCAATTTTAGAGAGAATAAGTTCTCTTTCAATACCTAAAATACTTGATAAAAAATCTAACATCTCGTCCCTATCCTCAAGAGACATGCCATAATATTGTTCCAAACTAATCTTTAAAACAAATGCTGTAAGATTATTTGCAAGAACATTAAAGTTTGAATCTAAAATTTCACCCCGTGAAGCCTTAATTTTTTCAACTCTAGATAAAAGAACTGTTGCTTCTCTATCATAAAACAAGTGTTTTCCAATCTGCATTTTAAATAAAGTAAAAAGATAAGAAAAAAAAACAAAAAATAAAAGCAACAGGCCAAACATATATCGGCCCTTCAAAATAACTTTCATTTTAATATTCCTCTTTAATAGTATAAATATTTCTCGTACAATAATTTAAAATTGGATACAAAAAATTTAAAAAAACTATATTTATAACAATATTAAAATCAAATATCGAATAATTGAATCCTTTAAGATCAATAAAATCTGCAAAAGTCATTGCTACAAACCAAATAACAAATTTTGAAAAAATAAAAAATATTGTTATACTAAACATGCTCTTTGGAACAATCAACTTAACTTTTTCAAGAAGATAAAATATCAAAACATAACTAAAAACAAAAAAGCCAAGTGGCAAACCATTGAAATATTCCATAATAAAACCATGTAAAATACTTGAAATTAAACCTATATTAAAAACAAAGTTTAGAGAATTAAAAATTAAAATAATTAAAAATATATCTATTGAAAAAGAAAAATTAATATCACAATAATATTGAAAAACTTGTCCCAAAAATATACTAACAATATAATAGAGTATAAAAGATATCACTTTTCTATCCTCTGATTACCCTTAATTAAAAAAACATATTCTAACTTATCTAAAACTATGATAGGTTCTATTTTAATACTTAAAAGAGAGTTATATTCAAGAACATCAAAATGAGTAACTTTTCCTATATAAATTCCACTAGGATAATCACTAAATCCAGCAGTAACAACCGAGTCTCCAATCTTTAAAGTATTTTCGGCTAATTTATTAACATAATTCATCTCAAGAACTTCACCATATCCCTTACCCTCAACTAGACCAATGAATTTGCTATTTTGAATTCTTGCAGAGACAAAATTTTCATAACTGGTTAAAGGTAAAACTCTCGCAGTATCCGCATAAACCTTAACAACTTTGCCAACAAGACCACTAAACCCATCTTGATAAGCAACAGCTATCATATCTTTTTGAACACCATCATTATAGCCTTTATTAATAGCCATTAAAGATGAGACATTTGCATAGTTTAAGTAAATTATTTCAGCTGAAATAAAATCATTAGAATGTACCGAATAAAATCCAAGCTGTTCTTTAAGCCGGGCATTTTCCTGTCTTAACACTTGTACATTCTGAATTACTATCTCAAGTTGCTGTATTCTTTTCTTATAAGCTTCTATTGTCTCACCATAATCTTTATATTCATTTATCGCCTTAAAAATACTAGAAATAAAATTAAAAAACTCATGCACATTGCGTTGAATATACGAACTTAAAGTAAAAATAAAAAAATCGTCTCTTTTATTGATCTTAGAAGCACTTGAATCATAGAGCATAAGAATGATAGCAAATATTAATACACTAAGTACCTTAATAAAATTCTTGAAATTAACAAGAAACTTCATATCTATTCATTGATAAAACTATATATATTTTTACTAATATCTATTCTATTAGCATAATCATAAAATAAACCAGCTCCAACAGCTACAGATAAGAGGGGATTATCTGCAACATACACTGGAACTCCCGTCTCTTTTGATAAAAGCCTACTGAGTCCTTTAAGAAGAGCTCCACCTCCCGTCAATATGATTCCACGCTCAACAATATCTGTTGCAAGCTCTGGGGGAGTTGCTCCAAGCGTTCTTTTAACCTCATCAACAACAATACCTATAGGCTCTTGCAAAGACTCTCGGACTTCCATAGAATCAATAATTTGCTTTCTAGGAAGACCCGTAACAGCATCTGTTCCTTTAATATCTATTGTCTCTACCTTCAAATTATGAGTATCTGGATAAACATTACCTATCTTAATTTTCAATTTTTCTGCTGTTTGTTGCCCAATAATAATGTTATGAGAATTTCTCATATACTTGATGATACTCTCATCAAACTCATCCCCACCCGTTCTAATAGCTCTACTTACAACCATACCACCAAGAGAAATCACCGATATTTCAGTAGTTCCCCCTCCAATATCACACACCATATGACCTGTTGGTTCAAAAATGGGAATATCAGAGCCAATAGCAGCTGCAAGAGATTCTTCAATAACCTTAACTTCACGAGCACCAGCATTCATTGCACTCTCTTTTACAGCTCTTCTCTCAACTTCTGTAATACAAGTTGGTACTCCTATTACCATTCTAGGTTTAAAAAACAATTTTTTCCGAGAAAAAATTTGGCTTATAAAGTATTTAATCATTTTCTCTGTATTTTCAATGTCAGCAATAACACCATCACGAAGAGGTCTTACGGCCTTAATATTTTCTGGTGTTTTCCAAAGCATCTTCTTTGCATTGCGCCCAACAGCTACAACCCTATTATTCTTATTAACGTCAATAGCAACTACCGAAGGCTCACTCATCACCACACCATAATCTTTAATGTAAACTAAAGTGTTGCATGTACCAAGATCAATACCAATATCTATCAAAAAAGATTTAAAAAAATTCAAATCAAGCTCCCCCTAAAAATCCTCTAAGCTAATTTTAAGTCTCTCCCTTGCTTCTTCTAAATAAGGATTAATGCTTAACGCTTCTCTCCAATATTTTCTAGCCTTAGGATAATCTTTATCTCTTTTTCTATATATGTCTCCTATTTTAACATAAACATTAGGATTTAAACTATTAATTTTCAAGACTTTATCATAGCAATTTAAAGCATCCTCATAGGCCTCTCTCTCCAAATAAATATCTCCATACAATAGATATACCTTTTGCATTAAATTATCATCACTTTTTTCATTTTTGAATGATTCATTCTCTTCCTGTAAAAATTTATTTATATATTCGATACTCTTATCAATATTGCCTGTCTTATAATTCACATATGCCAAACTCCAAAGCACAAGATCAGATTTATTCTCTTTATAAGCTTTTTCAAAAAACTTTAAGCTAGAATTATAGTCTTTTAAAATCTGATAAGAATATCCCAGATATTCAAAAATATCCTCCTTTACACTCATAAAGTCAAAACTACTTGAATATAAAGCTTTACTTAAATACTTAACAGAAAGATCACTATAATACTCACCCTTATGAGAATAAGCTTTACCCAAAATATAATAAAGCGAACTCATAGGGACATCATCATTAATTGACATTAAAAACCGTAATCTTTCTATTGCATTGTCTAAAAATTGATTTTTTAAGTAACTATCATTCAACATTAATGAATAATAAAAATATGAAAACCCAAGAAGCAAATTTAGATTAAAATCAAATTTATTTTCTTTAAGACCATTTTCAGCATAATCTATTATTTCTTTATATTCTCTATTATCCCAAAGAACAAGTAAATTTACCTCAGTAGGACCTGCCTTTAAATAAGAATTGGAAAAAGTCTTAAAATAAGATAAAACATAAAAAATAAAGAATAAAAGTGATAAACTTATAATCAAATAAAAAGTACATTTTAGATAATTGATTCCCATAAAAACTCTCTACAAAAAATAGAAGTTGACATCCATAAGCCGAGTTCTGTATTATGTCATCATCTATCTTGCTTTTCCATCACTGGAAAAATCATGCAATCTACCCACAAGCATACCCTCAAGAGCTAAGGAAGCTTGCTTACTTGATTTTGCTCCTAATGAGGTTTATCTTGACCTTATTTATCACTAAATAAGCGGTGAGCTCTTACCTCACCTTTTCACCCTTACCCTAAGGCGGTAATTTTCTGTGACACTTTCTTAAGTTTCAAACTCCTAGGCATTACCTAGCATCATGCTCTTATGGGAGCTCGGACTTTCCTCTTAACATACTTCAACATAGCATATTAAGCGATGACTGGATATCAACTTATTAAAATAAAATACAAAATTAAAAACCTTATTCTATAAGATCTGCTAAACCACCAGGAACCATCTCTAAACCAACTTCAAATTTATCTTGATAATAGAGTATTCTACTACAATAAGGACAAAATTTAACATCATCAGGTTCACGCCTCACCTTATTTGCAAACTCAACAGGAAGTATCATATGACAACCTTTACAAACATTTTCAATCAAAGGCACAACTCCATTGGATTTATTTCTAATAATTCTTTGAAATTTAAACAAAAAGTCCTCATCCATTCGAAAAGCATACCTTTCCTCTTCACCTTTTATAGAATCAAGCTTTTTTATAATCTCTAAAAGCTCATTTTCAAGATCATTACTCTCAGTAGCATACATATCCTGCTCAACTTCAAGCTTAGTCTTAACATCTGCTATTTCCCTATCTACTTTTGTCTTAAGTCCAGTAATATGTGTCATTTTTTTTCTAATAGCAACTTCATCATCTATAATAGTCTGCAATTCTTTCTCAAGAGCCTCATATTCCCTCTGAGTTTTAATGCTATCAATTTTCTCTTCTGCCTTGCCCTTTCTTACATTAATATCTTGAATATCTAATTTCAAAGATGAATCTTCTTTTTGATATTCTTTAAATTTGAACTGTAATTCAGCAAGAGCTTCAATAAGTCCATCAATTTGAGCCTTCTTGGTTTGCAAATATTTAGGAATATTTTTTTGCCTTTCCTCAAGCTCAAACTTAGCTTTATATATGCCTTCAAGATTCTTTAATACATCAATATTACTTTCCATAAAGCCTCCTATTCAATTTAAATCTTCTAAATAATCTTTAAGTTTTTGGGTTTTCTTAGGATTTTTAAGTCGCCTTAAAGCCTTAGACTCAATCTGTCTAATTCTCTCTCTTGTAACATTAAAATGCAGTCCAACTTCTTCCAGAGTTAAAGAATATCCATCTTCAAGACCAAATCTCATCTTAACAACTTCCTGCTCTCTTTCTGGAAGAGTTCCAAGAACAGCTCTTATTTGATCTTGCAATACCACAAAAGACGTGTGTTTTGCTGGATTTTTTATAGCCTTATCTTCAATAAAATCACTAAGAACAGAATCTTCTTCTTCTCCAATTGGTGTCTCAAGTGAAACGGGCTCTCTTGAAACATTTTTTACAGTCTTTACTTTTTTAAGATCCCACCCAAGTCTAGCTGATAACTCTTCATCTGTTGGATCTTTACCTAACACTTGAACCAAATATCTTGTTTCTCTATTCAACCTATTTATCTGCTCAATCATATGAACAGGAACACGAATGGTACGCGCCTGATCTGAGATTGATCTTGTTATTGCTTGACGAATCCACCATGTAGCATAAGTAGAAAACTTAAAGCCTCGCTTATACTCAAATTTTTCAACCGCCTTAATTAAACCAATATTGCCCTCTTGAACAAGATCAAAGAAATGTAACCCTCTATTAGCATACTTTTTAGCAATACTTACCACAAGTCTTAAGTTAGCCTTAATTAACTGATCTTTTGCATGCTGCATCATCTGCTTGCCCTTAAGGATTTCCTCTGACATGCTTATTATCTTATCCATTGGATATTCATAATACATCTCAATTCTCTCAAGCTCTTTTTGAGCAAGTTGAGCTTCTGTAATTTGCTCTTTAATTAAATCTTCTCGAATATTTAAAGATTTTTCTATCCTCTCCCTTCTCTCAGGAATAGCTAAGTCTCTTCCCAAAATTCTCAAATTGCGTACCTTATCTATCTTCAATCTATCCAATATGGACTTTTGTTGCCTCTTTAAATCCTTTATTTTGCTAGCAGAATCAATGTAATCATCTGAAAAAATACGCAACTCTTCTTGATATAAAGGCACCGACTTAAGCATTTCTTTTATATGAAGTCTCTCACTAGTAATACTCTCTTCAAAAATATCTTCCCCAAGCTCATATAAGCTATGTTTTCTTTCAATATATTTTATTAAACGATCCTGAAATGGTTTTAATGAAGCTTTATAAAAAGAAGTGATCCTTTTTTTTTTGTTATAATAATCGAAATTATTATCTTTTTCTCTTTCCTTTTCTTTCTTAAAAAACTCTTCTTTATCTACTCTTGAATAAATAGCATTAACTAAATTATAATAATTCTCTATGACCAGTCCTTCATTTTTAAGAATATTCTCAATTATGCTCTCACCAGAATCCATCTGTTTTGCAAGCTCAACCTCTTGATTCCCAGTTAACAAAAATTCTTTTCCTATTTCCTTTAAGTAAAGCCTTATAGGATCTTCAGAATTACTATCTTTTAATAAACCACTCTTAATATATCCTGAACTAAAATCTTCTTTGTCTAAAACCTCATCATCAAATTCATCCAATTTATCATCAATTTCATCATCACTCTGAATAGAATCGTCTAACATCATACACTGACTATCAAGTTTATCTGCTTCATCAAATTCATCAATATCACAAATATCTGACTCCATCTTTTCATTAACTAAGCTTATCCCCTCATTCTCAAGGACTCCATAAATATAATCAATATTGTCAGGTTCCAACATATCCCCTGATAAAAAAGTAGCTAAATCCTCAAAAGTAATTGTCTTTTTGTCTCCCAAATGACCTAAGATGGCCTTTATTATTTTTGAATTCTTCTTCTTAAAAACCTGCAAGTCTTTATTTTCTACACTATTCATTCAAATATATCCTCAAGTTTTCTCTCTGCATATTTAAAAACATCAATTCCCTTATTTGGACCTTAGCATCTATTGAAACATTATCCTTGCTCATATCTTTAAATACTAAAATTCGATTCTCCACTTTCCTTTTTTTAATTGCAAACAAAATTTGTTTAACCATCTCATCATCCACTTCAAACTCTACTCGTAGCATATTCTCAAAAAAAACTTCACTAACGCTATACTTATTATCTTTTAACAATTCTTTTAAATTAAGTAATGAAAAACTTTCATTATTCTCAAATAGGTATTCAAAGCACATAAAAATTTTTTTTACATCAACATCATACAAGTCACTATCACTAATATTACGCCTTATTATAGTAAAATAATTAAAGTCTTTCAATAAGGCAACTAATAAATATCTCTCATAGGTATTTATCTCATAAGAATATGCATTCCTCTTATAACTCGCAATTGCACTCCTCTCTCTCATACTATAATAATCTTCTCTTAAGGTTTCTAACTTAATACCCACCTTACCCTCAAGCTTTTTTAAAAGAAAATCCCTTTGCGTATTAGTACTTGACAAACTTATCAAAGTTATAAACATACCAATCATACTATTTAAATCTGTTGTTTTACTTAAATCATATTTACCTGAATATTTCTCCAAAAGATACTCAAAAGCATCACAGCTATCGTTAATCATATCCTTTAAAGCAAAAGCACCTTTATTCTTTAAAACATCTGCAGGATCAACTCCACACTTCATCCTAATTACACTTACATCAATATCAAACGGTAAACAAATCTGATAAGCCTTAAATGTAGCTAAAAGCCCAGCAGTATCATCATCAAAACACATGATTATTTTATTTGCATATCTCTTAATTAAAGCAAAATGCTCTCTTGAAAAAGAAGTACCAAGTGTAGAAACTGCAATTTTTACACCCGCTGTAAAAAAGGAGAGAACATCTATATACCCTTCTGTTAAGATTACAGATTTACTTTCCTTAATTACAGAAAAGCCTTCATAAAATCCATAAAGCAATTCTTTCTTTTTAAAAACCTCTGTTTCACTTAAATTAATATATTTAGGCCTATTATTTCTACCTAAATATCTACCTCCAAATCCTACTACATTTCCTTTAAAATCTCTGATTGGAAAAATCAATCTTCCAGATAAAATTGAAAATATTCCCTTCCTTTTTGGGAATAAACCACTTTTACTCAAAATTTCATCAGAATATCCTTTTGAAACCAAAAAATTATAAAAATTAAACTTACCTGGAATATCGAATCGCAAATAACCAATATTAAATAAATCAATAACCTCTTTAGATATCCCTCTCGTTTGCAAAATATAATTTAAAACTTTTTGATTATTATTTAAAAAAAATTCAAAAGTCTTAATCAACTTAGCATTTAAATCATATATTTTTGAAATTATTGATTTATCCTGAGTCTTATTCTTAACTACAGTGTTTTTCTTAATATCATTATATACAATACCTATCCTACTGCACAAAGACTTAACAGCACCATGATAATCAAGTTTTTCAATATCCATCAAAAATTTGATGGCATCTCCGCCCTTCCTACATCCAAAACAATAAAAAAGTCCCTGAGCAGGGGTGATAGAAAAAGAAGGGGTCCTTTCAGCATGAAAAGGACAAAGCCCCTTATAAGATGATCCTGATTTAACTAATCTAACACGCTCACTTATTAAAGCTACAATATCTACTCTCTGTTTAATTAAATCTATAACCTTAGCATACTCCATATTTCCTTAATCCTTAGTAATAAAATTACGAATATAACTATTCACAGCTAAGAGATGATCATTATAAGCTGAAGAAAATTTATGAGTTCCAACTTTAGGATCTTTTATAACAAAAAATAAATACTCTGTGTTAGCTGGAAAAAATGCGGCCTTTAAAGATACAATCCCAGCGTTAGAAATTGGACCTGGGGGATAACCTTTATTAATATAGGTATTATATGCAGAAGTAATCTCTAAATCTGAAAAATAAATTCTTGTAGGATGAGTTTCTCTTAGCTCTTCGGTAATAATATATTCAATTGTAGCACAAGATTGTAATGCCATATTAGACTTTATCCTATTATAAAAAACAGATGCCATTACTGGCGCTTCACTCTTAACTCGATACTCACGCTCAACAATAGAAGCAACGATCACTTTATTATAAAACTCTCCACTAGAATAAGATTTATGCTCTATCCCAATAGAACCAAGTTTGCTAAAAAAATTACCAACAAAAATTCGAATTATTTCCTTCATATCCATACCCTTATAAAATTTATAAGTATCTGGAAATAAAAAACCTTCAAGAGAACCATAACTAAGTCCAAGTTCACTGATAAATTTAACATCATTTATTAAATCAACAAAACTTTGCGCATCACTAATAATGCCTGATTCATAAAGCTTCAAAGCTATTCTTCTACCAGTATACCCCTCAGGGATGGTGATATTAATAGGAAGGATAGGTCTGCCTTTCAAAAATTCTCTATATACATCAAAAGTTGAACAATGACCATTGATTAAATATTTGCCTTCCCTAAAATTTTTATCACTACCAAAAAGATAAGAAATAGCTATCAATAATTTGTCAGATCTAATTAACCCTCTTTTCTTAAGTTCCCAAGCAATTTTTTTTACTCCCCATCCTTTTTGCACTTCAAACTCATATATTACATCAGATTTAAAAGGAGAAGAATTTAAAAAATACAAAAAAAATGCTAAAAGAGAAAAAATAACAAATAACACAAAAAGGGAAATAAAAAAATTTTTTATTGCCATAAAAACTTAAAATCTCTTTTTAAAAAAAGAAAATCACGCTTTCATGCTCTCAATTAAAATAAGAAACAACAAAGCACATTATCCCTGAAAAACATGACTTACAAATATTAATTAAAATTTTATTATAATAAATGCGAAAATATTTAAAAAGCACAACATTAAAATTATATCTCAAATAATCAAACAAAAAAAATTAAACCTCACAAAATATCTGGTTAAATCTCAATTTCAAATTGGGGAGGGTGGGATTCGAACCCACGTAGGCGATGCCAACAGATTTACAGTCTGCCCCGGTTAACCACTTCGGTACCGCCCCCCTAAAAGCCGACTGTCGGACTCGAACCGACGACCTGCGGTTTACAAGACCGCTGCTCTAGCCAGCTGAGCTAAGTCGGCATAATAAAGCTAATGGTTAGTTTATAAAAATAAAATATATTAGTCAAGAGCAAGATTAAAACAAACAAATTATATTTCAAGAAAAAGAAAAATTTTTAAAAAAAAAGCACAAAAACAAATAATAAAACTAAAAACCAAAATGATATAATGTTTAATCCTCTTTCTTCTAAACAAATAAAAAATTAATCTCATAGCCTCAAGTCCAAAAGAAATAGTACTTAATATAATCGCAAATTCAAGTGAAATTTTTTGAAAAGAATACTTAAACACATTATAAGCACCTGCTAAAAACATAAACAAACTAAGTACAGAATTAAAAAATAAAATTATTACTAAAACTCTAATCAAAATTGAAAATAACCTTAAATCTTTTGCATTAAAGTTTTTCATAACAACCTATAAATTTTCAAGTATAAAAAGAGATTGTTTAATTATAAATAATACATTAGCAATAACATACCCTAAACTGATCTTCACATTATCTTCCGTAGACAATTTATGAGAAATATTAAGAGTACTTTGTATAAAAGCATTATTATTGTCTAAAAGAGCAATATACTTCTCCTTAAGATCAACAAAACAAACCATAAACTCAAAAACCAAACCTTTAACAGTCTCAAACTCCCTCAAGCACCATTCCAAAATTTTCTCCCTATAAGAATCATCACTATCATAATCTTTGTTATATTGTTCATACTCCTCATTTTTATAATTAAGCTCAAAATACAAATCATAAACTTTTTTTCTCAGCACACTTATATTTCTCTCAAGCTTAATATACAAACTTCTTAAGTCAGTATTATTGACAAGTACTACATTATTTACGGTTCTTAATATTTCTATTATCTTTACGTCATAAATATACTTGAAGAATTCATTAAGAAAGTAAAGTTTTTTAAAATTTGAATATTCAAGCTCCATTCCCTTAAAAATTATGCTATCTAAATTAATAATAACACTATAATTTTTAATTAAATTTTTAAGTTCTCTATTCACAAGTATTGCTAAAGACTTAGCATAGTTTTTAACAAGCTGTTCAGTAACATTTAAAAATAAAACATTTTCATAAAAACTTTTTACATCAAAACAAGGAACATAATTTTTAGGCTTTAAAACGGGATTTTCATAATAAATTTTAAAAACATCTAAATAAGGCAAAGTTTTTGATAAGCTAATGATTTTTGTCATAATATCCAAAATGTCTTTAAACATAGAATCAATTCCTAAAAGACTCTCTTCACTTAAAATATTATTCTCATTTGATTTTATTATTAAAAAATAATTTTTAACAATAATTTTCAGAACCTCTTCATTTATTTCAATATCTTTTAATGTATGCAAAATCTCAAAGAAACACTTAAAATACTTACTCACACTCTCAAAACTGGTACTAACTGTCCTATCAAGATCGGCAACATCAAAATTACCCATATCGTCTAAAAGCTCAACATTAAAAAAAGAAAAAAAAGATCTATAAGGGAAAAATGCAATACCATTTAGAACATAAAAAAATTCAAACATCTCCTCTACAACTGAATAAATTTGTAAAGGAATTGAAGCAATATAATTACTAATTCTTAGTTTAATAATCTCTTCTAATTCATCTTGGGTTTTATCTTTTTTTAAGAATTGTTCATACTCCTCAGGTTCCAAAAAATCTTCTATCTCACACTGAGAATTAGGAATTTTACTGTGAATAACTTCAAACATTGCTTGTTCAACAATATTCCCTTTTTCTAACATCTTAAAATACCCTTTAAGCTTAACTAAATGGCAATAAAGTTCAAAAAACATTTCTACAAACCCTATACGTAGATATCCTTTTTTAAAATCTATGACAGGATTTTTATAAATATTATTAACATGATCTTCTAATCTTTTTAGAAGATGCATTTTATAAATATCCTCTTTAGTCTTATCTTTTTGAAAAAATTTTAAGATATATACCCATATTCTTACCCAAAATGACTCTTCCATAAAATTTTTAGACAAAAAATCATCAATTTGCATGGCAAAATTTGAATATAAGTAATTAGAATTATTTTCAGACAATACTGAAGAATTTAAGCTTAGATTCTTTTTAATCTCTCTTATCAATTTAGCCCTTGAATCCTTTGAAAGCTTATCAATAGAATCATATATACTAACATTACTCTTGTTCATAAAACCCCATTTATAAATGTTTAAATATACATCAAACAAATATTATTTTATGATATTTTAAGAATAAACTAAAATCATATTTTAACCTTAGAAAAAATAATATTTCAACTATAATATATTCCTATATGAATCTAGGCATTAACAATAAAGACATAATGAAAATTAGTAAAATCTTTAATAATCATAATTATGAATTCTTCCTAGTAGGGGGTGCTTTAAGGGATTTACTTCTTAAAAAGATACCTTATGATTTTGACTTCACAACAAATGCAACTCCAGAAGAAATAATGCAACTATTTCCAAGCAATGTGAAAACAGGAATAAAGCATGGTACAATAAGCATAATTTTTAATAAAAAAATTTTTGAAGTCACAACTTACAGAATAGACATAGACTATGAAAACAAAAGAGCCCCTAAAAACATAAAATTTACAAAAAACTTAAATGAAGATCTTCAAAGAAGAGATTTTACAATAAACTCAATCGCAATGAATATGCTTAACTATGAAATAATAGATTGCTATAACGGAAAACAAGACCTTAACAAAAAAATAATAAGATGTATAGGAAAGCCAAACAAAAGATTTGAAGAAGATGCTCTTAGAATACTCAGAGCTGCAAGATTTGCATCCACACTTGATTTCACAATCGATAAAAATACATTAATTTCCATGAAATATAAAAAAACAAACATCCTATTTCTATCAAAAGAAAGAATAAACCATGAATTTATTAAACTTCTAGAAGGAAAAAACCCAATAAAAGGAATAAATTATCTACAAAAAGTAAATTTCTTTAAATACTTTTTCAACATAGAAATAAACAAAAAATTAAAAAATAAAATTACTCTTTTAAACAAAAATAAATTTTATTTAAAAGCAATGGTCATTTTTACAATAAAAAAAGATATATCATGTTTAATAGAAAATTTAAAATCACTTCGGTTTTCAAATAGAGATATTAAATTAATACTATTATATAAAACCGTTATTAATGAAATCAATACTCTAAGAATTAAAAAATTACATGATATAAGAATTTTGTTAAGTAAAGCTACCAGAGAAAACTATAAGGAAATACTCGACATATATAAAGCTCTTAAAGGAAAAGATCATAAACTCAAATTTATAATAAATAAAATAAGAAGCAAAAAACTACTAAAAGATCCCTTATCCTTAAAAGAATTAAAAATAAATGGCAACGATATCAAAAACCTTAAATTAACAGAAAACAAAAATATTGGAAAAATCCTTGACTACCTATTAAGAGAAGTACTAACTAATCCCAAATTAAACAAAAAAGAGATTCTAATCAAAAAAATTAAAGATCAATATTTGCAATATTCTTAAGTGCCATCTCAGCTGCTATCATCTCAGCTTCTTTTTTAGACTTTCCCTTACCATTAGATATAAATTTATCATTAACATAAAGTTCAACACAAAAAATTTTATTATGATCAGGACCTAACTCTTTAGCCAACTTATAAGTGGGAGAAATTTTATATTTTTTTTGAACATATTCTTGCAAAAGACTTTTATAGTCTTTAAAATCACCACGATTAAACATCAACCTTATGTGAACTTCAAAAAGCTCTATAACAAAATCCAAAGTTTTTAAAAAACCACCATCAAGATAAAGTGCACCAACAAAAGCCTCAATAGCATCTGCAAGAATACCTTTCTTATTACGTCCATCATTATTCTCTTCGCCCCTACCAAGCAAAATATAGTTACCAAGGTTAAGTTCTCGAGCGATACTAGAGAGAGATTCTTCACTAACAATATAAGATCTGGCCTTACTAAGTTCACCTTCACTCTTTTCAGGATAAAATCTATATAAATAATCTGTAATAATAAGATTAAGAACAGAATCTCCTAAAAACTCTAATCTTTCATTATTAGCATATTTTTGGTCAAATTCATTTGCATATGATGAATGACTTAAAGACATATTTAGCAAATCAATATCATTAAAATCAATATGCAAACCCATTAAGAACTCATCTAACTTTTTTCTCCGATCTGTATCCAACTTCATTACAGCAGAACCCATAATATCTAATCCTTTTTTTTCTCAATAAAGGCAACAACATCACCTATAGTCTCAAATTCACTAGCCTCATTTTCTGGGATCTTATCATCAAATGCTTCCTCAAGTAAATATAAAAGTTCATAAATATCAAGACTGTCTGCACCTAGATCCTCAACAAACCTAGATTCCATAGTAATTTCATCTTCTTTTTTATCAAGCTGCTCGGATATGATAGACCTAACCTTTTTAAAAATCTCATTTTGACCCATAAACAAACATTCCTCGTTCAAACTACAATCCTAATTCTAAATATTGACTATTTCTATAATAACCACACTTAACACATACTCTGTGCCTTACTGCAAGATTACCACAATTTGAACACTCTTGAAATTGAGGTATTTTTTTCCTCATATTTATACTGCGCCTCGTCCTACTTCTAGACTTTGAAGGCTTAAATTTTGGAACAGCCATTTCTTTGTCTCCTTAAACATAAACAAACATATCTTAATAATATATATATTATTAAGATAATTTGTCAATAAATTTAGATTTCAACTTTTTTTGCACTAAATCCGGAATAAAACTTGAGAGATCAAAATTCTTATTCTTTATTAATTCTTTAACAAGAGCTGACCTTACAAACAGATATTTATCACTACTTGGTAAAAATACTATGTCTATTGAAGGACTAAGCTTGTTACTAACAACATATCTTTCAAATTCAAATTCAAAATCATGAAAAGCCCTAACACCCCTAACAATAAAACCAATATCATTTTTTAAAGCATAATCCAAAATAATTCCATCATACCTATCTACAAAAATTCTTGACCATCCTAAAGATGCAATAACCTCAAAAGTAAGTTCATATCTTTCAATATCACTAAGCAAATAACTCTTAGCACTGTTATTAGAAACAAGAACAATAACCTTATCAAAAATTAATGATGCTCTTTTAACTAAATCAATATGTCCCCAAGTAATAGGATCAAATGACCCAGGAAATAATGCTACTCTCATAATTAATAAAATTTAAATCCTTTATTCATATCTTGAAGAATTTTTTTTCGCCAACTAGGACAACTCTCTAAATTTTCAAAATCAATTTCCCTGACTATCTTAAAAGCCAAGCTATCTCCTCTAACAGACTTATCAATAACAAAAAATTTACCAACACCCCTATACAATAAACTTTCATTCTTAAAAAGCTCATTCTCAGACTTCAATTTATCAATAGCACAATCAAAATGTATAGGTTTATCTTCACCATTTAACTTCATAGACATACAAGAAATAATATCCCTGATAGGTTTCTCACAAATAGGACATGATTCTTTAAACCTTATACGCAATCTGCGGTCTTTACTAAGTCCTTTTTGTTTATTACCCTTATAATTCTTTTGGTCATTAGAGTTAGTACCCACAGATTTATTATCATTAGTATTTAAAGCCTCAGCATTTTGTTTTTTAAGCTCAGATTTTACTTTTCTCATTTTCCAATAAGGAACTTTGTTTACCTTTTTAAAATCATTGCCACAAGCTTTATTTTGATTAGACTTCAATGCTATCTCCCTTAATCTATACAAGACAAATAAGTAATCTCTTAAAATTGAACACAATATCAAAAAAACATTATAAATGACCTCAAATCACTAAATGTGATATATTCTAATACTGTAACATTTAAAGATTTTATCTCTATAAAATAAAAATTATTAAGCTTCTCAAGCAAATATTTTAAAGCAAAACCCTCGCCACGATTTCCAATTTGTCTAACATTCATAATTTATCACTCTTTAATTTATAAACAACAGATAAAATATGTGCAACTACTTTAAAATACTTAGAATCAATAAAATCACCCTCATTAACCAAAAACAAGCTCTCAGCTAAATATTTATCCTCCACAATAGGAATACTCTCTCGCTTAGCAAGTTCTTTTATACGTAAGACCTTCTCTCCCCTGGCCTTAGCTAAAATAAAAGGCGCTGGAAATTTAGTATCATATTTAATCAATAAAGCTAATTTTTCTCCATGCATATCTTATCTCATATCTCATAATCAATACTCTTAGCTACTATTACTTCACAATCAAAATCTTCAAATTCTTGAATTGAATTTAATATTTTTATATCAGTTATATTATAACAAAAAAGAGAACTTCTCAGCTCTCTAACAATATTATTTAAATCAAAATCTGCATATATTCTTAATTTAGAATCAACTCCGAAATGATTAATCTCACAAATAATTTTTTCTTGTTCATTAAAAAAATAAACGAAACTCCACTTATAAACCACTTCTAAATCTTTATAAGAAAATAAAAATAACAAACCACTTCCTTCCATAAATTTAAAGGGAATTGAAATAATAAAATTATTATTGTTTTCAATAAAAATTGGTAGTTTATTATCCTGTTCTCTTATTCCTAATTTACTACCAAAATAATTATAAATTTGCATAAAATCCTGTTCTGTTATAATTTGATCATACAAAGTTAAAAGAAACTTTAAAACAAACTCATCTTTTATATTAGCAAAAATATTCCTAAACAATTTCTTAGTGTTTTGATCTAAAAAATCACCTCTTCGTTTAAATACAACCTTATCATCAGTTTCAGATAAATCTAAATCTCTAAACATAGATGCATAATTAACATGAATCAAAAAATTACCTGAAGTACTAACCATCTTAGCAAAATACTTAAAACCAACTCTTAATGGTAAATTACTCTTTACTTCAAAATAATTGCCTAAAAAAGATACAAGCCACTTATTAACACCAAGGGACTTAATAACTTGCAATCTTCCATTTAAAGGAAACTTTTTATTTAAAGTAATTTTAGATACTTGAGTATTATTTAAGCTTCTTAATATCAAGACGCGCTTTTACCTTCATAGCGGCTTTACCAATTCTATCTCTCATATAGTAAAGTTTTGCCCGCCTTACCTTCCCTCTCTTTAACACTTGAACCTTTTCTATAATAGGTGAATGCATAGGAAAAATTTTCTCAACTCCAATGCCTGAAGAAATTTTTCTAACTAAAAAAGTTTGTCCAATACCTTTATTTTGAATAGATATAACAAGACCCTCAAAATTTTGAATTCTCTCATTAGTGCCTTCAATTATTTTATAACTAACACGTATAGTATCTCCTACCCTAAAATCAAAACTTTCTGTTCTCTTTCCTTTAGCTTCAATTTTTCTTATTAAATCCATCATTTTCTCCTCTCATTTCCAAATATTTAAGGTACAAATCATATCTATTTTTCTTTGTTTTTTCAATAGACTTCATAAATCGCCATTTTCTTATTTCCTCGTGATGACCTGAAAGAAGCACATTAGGAACTTCTAATCCCTTAAATTCATAAGGCTTAGTATAGTGAGGATACTCAAGCAAGCCACACTCACAACTGAAAGATTCCTCAAGCAAGGAATTCGGATTTATTACACCCTCTAACAATCTATATACACTATCTATTATGACAAGAGCAGCAACCTCACCTGAGGATAATACATAATCTCCAACTGAAATTTCAAAATCAACATACAAATCAATTATACGTTGATCAAGCCCTTCATATCTTCCACAAATTATAACAAGTTCATTCTTCTTTGACAAGTCATAAGCCAATTTTTGATTATATTTCAACCCAGATGGACTTACAAATATTGTGGTTTTTGATCTTGCATTTACATAATCAAGAGCAGCAGAGATAGGCTGGGCTTTTAAAACCATACCCGCACCCCCACCATAAGGAATATCATCGCATCTTTTATGTTTATCATCAGAAAAATCACGAATAGATATGACTTCACAACTGATGATGCCTTTATTTATAACTTTTTTCATTATTGAATTTTCAAAAAATGGAGTAATGATTGAAGGAAATAAAGAGAGAATAGTAATTTTCATTTTAAGAGATCTAACACCTTAAGCTCAATAGTTTTAAATTCCCTATCAATATCTCCAAGATAAATATTTAAAAAGGGAACAAAAAATAATTTACTTCCAACTTTAACTTCAAGAAGAATTGACGCAACACACTCAAAAAAAGATACAACAACTCCCAATTCTTTTCCATTATTAACAAGTTTATAACCAATAAGCTCGCCAAAGTAATACTCACCCTCTTCCAATTTAGATGCAAATTCATCATTTACCCATAACTCGAAGCCGATTAAATCCTTGATAGGCTCAGGAGTATTGAATTCTTCAAATTTCAATAACAATGAATGATTCATTAAAGATACGTCTTCAACTTTAACTTCAATTGAAGAGCAACATTCCTTTTTTAAAACTAATTTATTACCCTTTAAATCAAAAAAATCATCAAAACCATTGGATATGCTCTTAACTTTAGCATATCCATTAATTCCATAAGATGACAATATTATGCCTTTTACAAACATAAATTAGTCCAAAATTTCTAGTTGAACTCTCCTATTTGTTTTTGCAGCACAAGCACTAAGAAGTGTCCTAATAGCCCTTGCAATGCGTCCTCTTCTTCCAATTATTTTGCCAACATCATTTGCAGAAACTCTTAATTCCAAAATAGTTGATTTCTCACCTTCAACTACATTTAACTTAACCTCATCTCTTTTATCTACAAGAGATTTGACTACAAATTCTATAAGCTCAATTTCATTACCGTACTCTTTCATTAAGTCCTCCTAACTCTCAACTTTAAAATTATTTTTATTCAAAATTTTTTTAACAGTATCACTTGGAATAGCTCCTTTGCCTATCCAATCTCTAAATTTATTCTCATTGATTTTGACTTGATTTTGCTTTTCAACAGGATGATAATACCCAAGCTCTTCAATGGCTCGTCCATCTCTAGGCGAAGCAGAATCCATGACTACAATTCTATAATAAGGCCTCTTTTTTGCCCCCATCCTCTTTAATCTTATCCTAACACTCAATTTACCATTCCTCCTTTATCTCCAAAAAGAGATGCTATCTTATTTTGAAAACTCTTATTTTTCATTTTCTTCATCATCAAAACGGCCTGACTAAATTTTTTCATAAGCTTGTTTACCTCAAAAACCGTTGTGCCACTTCCCAAAGCTATTCTTTTCTTTCTTGAAGAACTATTTAAAATTACAGGATTTAACCTCTCTTTTTTAGTCATAGACAGAATAATTGCTTCTTCCCTTTTAAGTTCTCTTTCATCAACACCACGATTTAACATTTCTAATGAAACACCCGGAAGCATTCCCATCAAACTAGAAATTCCACCCATATTACGCATATATTTAAACTGATTTAAATAATCCTCAAAATTAAAGTTGGCTTTCCTAAATTTTTCCTCAAGTCTTAAGGCCTCTTCTTTATCTATAACACTTTGAGCCTTTTCAACAAGACTAACAACATCTCCCATACCAAGAATTCGTGAAGCAACTCTATCTGGATAAAAAACATCAAGATCCTCAGGTTTTTCTCCAACTCCAACAAATTTAATAGGCGCTCCACAAATAGTCTTAAGTGATAATATGGCACCACCTCTAGCATCAGAATCAAATTTTGTAAAAATTACACCCGTAATCCCAACACTATCATTAAATTCCTTAGCAATATTTACAGCACTCTGACCCGTCATTGCATCTGCAACTAATATTGTCTCCGTAGGGACCACAATATCCCTTATCTCTATTATCTCTCTTAATAATAAATCTTCAACCTCAAGACGCCCTCTAGTATCTATTATTACAGTATCAAAAAGCTCTGTTTTAGCATATTCAATGGATTTTTTTACAACTTTAATAGGATCACTCTCACCCTCAAGAGAAAACACAGAAACACCAACTTGCACACCCAAAATCTTTAACTGATTAACCGCTGCCGCTCTAAAAGTATCTGCAGCTACAAGAAGAACTTTCCGATTCTCTGATTTAAGTCGCATCGCAAGTTTTGTACATGTTGTAGTTTTCCCAGAACCCTGAAGGCCAAGCATAAGAATGCATGATAATTTATTAACGGGATTTAAAACGAGCTCAGAATGCTTATCGCCCAGAAAATTTATAAGCTTATCATTAACAATCTTAATAAACTGAGACTTAGGATCAATATTTCTTAAAACTTTAATCCCCTTTGCCTCTTCGACTACAGAATTTATAAAACGTCTTACAACTCTTAAATTAACATCGGCTTCAATTAAGGCATTCTTAATAGTGTCAATGGCTGCTTCAATATTTTTCTCATTTATCACAGATTTTCCAGAGATATACTTTACAAAATCTCTAAAACCCGCACCTAAATTCTCAAACACTAAAAATCACCTTCATTTGCAAAAAATCCTACAAAATATACAATACAAAAAAAGGAAATATTAATCAATATCTCCTCCAGTCAAATAGAATTTATTGAATATAACACTAGAAGCAGGTCCAACAACAGATACTTCAGTATCTAGAGAACTAAGCTTTAATATTATGCTCTCTTTATTCAACCTTTTTATTTCTTTTTTTAATAAATCAAAAAAACTCTTAAGTTTAAAACTTTGTCCATAAAGCACTAAATAATTAAAATCAAGAACCCTTTGAATATTAATAATAACTATTGCCAAGTATTTTACCGTATCTTCCATTATTCTATGTATAAACTCATATTTATCATGAAGAGCAAAAATGTCATATATCGTAACTTTTTTAAGCCTACTCTCATACTTGTCATAAAGCTCAGGAATCTCTCCATTCATAAACTCTTTTGAAATCAAACGCTGAAGTGCAAAATTAGATATCAACATATTAACACACCCCTTATTTCCACATGTAGGACAATTTTTCTCTCCTCCATAATCAATTACCATATGACTAACCATACCCGATTTATTATTAAATCCAGCATAAACATTACCACCAGACCAAATAGAAAGCTCAGCGGTATCTGTATAATCGAAAAACATGATGTTATCTACATTCTTACCCATAAATTCAGCAAGAGAAAGATTTTTAACATAACTCTCAAGATACACTGTAAGTGAAAAATACTCTTCTAATATAGCCTTAACAGGCACATCTTTCTCAATCCATGCACCATGACTATCATTAACAATGCCAGATTCCTTATCCTTAATTATACCAGTAATACTAAATCCCAACCCAATAAATTTATCCCTTGAAAAATTATGTTTCCAGATAATCTCAATCATATGATCTTTGATTTTTTCCAAGATCTCATAAGCGCTAACTGGTGGTTCAAAAGAATAAGTCTCACTTATTAAAACCTCACATTTAAGGTTTGCAATTCCTATTTGAAAATAATTACTTGAAATAATTACTCCCATCGAATATGCAAAATCTTTATTAATATCAAGAAGTATTTCTTTTCGTCCATGCTTTTTAATACCTGATTCCTTTGAACCAACTTCAACTAAAATATTCTCCTTGATCATATGATTAGTAAGAATCGTCACAGCTGCATTTGTCAATGATAATTTACGTGCCAAATCTGTCCTTGAGTATTGCATATTCTTTAAACTAAGGAGTATCTTTTTTCTATTACCACCTCTAATTGAAACCATGTTCTCACCCTGCATAACACAACCTCCTTTATTTTTAAAATAAAAAAATATTAATAATAAGACATAATATCAAAAAATCACCCTAATATTCTAGTAGCACTTACAAGACAAAAAAAATCTTTTTTAATAACAAAAAATATCTTATATTTATTAATAATTGAAATAATCCAACAAAATATTAAAATACAAATTTTAAAGCTCATAACCAAAAGATATAACTGTTAAAACTTTAAAAGAATAGAGAAAATAAAATATCAAACAAACATGTACCTTATAATTTAAAGACATAAACTTATGCATAAATTGATTTATAAATATTTAAAAAAAATGATCACTCACTTTTTTCTTTAAAGTATGAAAATTCCATGGTAAAGACTCCTCTACCTTTAGTAGCGCTTCTTAAAATAGATGTATACCCAAAAAGTTTTTCAAAAGCCGCTTCGGCTTTGATTATCTCATAGTTCTCAATATTACTAATAGAATGAATCATTCCACCAATAAAATTCAATGTAGAAATAACCTCTCCAGTATACTCAATAGGGGTTCTAATTTCTAATATCATTATTGGCTCAAGCTTAATAGGATTTGCCCTTTTAAAAAATTCATTAAAAGCAAGACCCGCTATTGATTCAATGACAGATTCATTAACCTTGGACTTATCATAATCCAATGAAGTAATCTTAATTCCCACATCAATAATCGGATATCCAATAATGCCACTTGAAAAGGAAGAAGTTATACCCCTTAATATCGCAGCCTTAAACAAAGACTCAACATTGCACTCAAATTCTATTTTATTTCCTTCACCTCTCACCAGAGGACTAACAATCATCCCAATTTTTAAATTCAGTTCCTTACCTGCAAATATATTAACAAACTCAAATACATCATTAACTGTCGAACTTAAACTCTCTCTATAGCTTACTTGGGGTTTACCTGTATAAACATTAAGTTTAAAATCATCTCTAATTCTCATAATAATAATCTCAAGATGTAGTTCACCCATTCCAGACACCAATAATTGTCCCGTTTCTTTGCTTTCTTTATAACTAAAAGTAGGGTCTTCTTTAGCAATAATTTCAAGAATTTCTTTAAGCCTAACATCATCAGATGCTTTCTCTGGCTCAATAGATATTAAAACAACTGGTTCTGGAAATACTAAAGGCTCAAGCACAACCTCATTATTTTCCTCAACAAGAGTATCTCCCGTTATAGAATATTTAAGCCCAATAACTGCTCCAATATCTCCTGCTTTGACTTCATCAATTTGCTCATTTTTATTTGAAAAAACCCTAAAAATCCTTGTAAATTTTTCACGTTTATTTTTAGCAATATTAACAATCCTTTTAGACGAATTAAGTGCTCCTGAATATACCCTAATAAAATAAAGATGTGCTGCAATTGTACTAAAATATTGAACCTTAAACACAAGTGCAGATAACTTTTTTTCATTTTTAGGATCAATGGATACACTCCTATCCGTTTTTAAAGAATAAGCACTGATTTGTTTTTCAAAAGGGCTTGGAAGATAATCCACAACTGCATCTATTAAAGGCTCTATACCAATATTTTTAAGACTAGTTCCCATCAAAACAGGAATAATAAAACCACTAATAGTGCATCTTCTAATCTCTTCAATTATGAGAGAATTATCAATAACAGAATTTTCAAGAAAAAGTTTAGTAATTTTGTCACTAAAATTACTAATAGAATCTATTAAATTTTCCCTAAAAATTTTAACATTTTCAATAAATTCTTCACGAACTACACTCTCAAGCACAATAGGTTTGCCATCCCTAAGTTCAAAATGCAATTCTTTATTGCGAATAATATCTATGACTCCTTCAAAGTTATTCTCACTCCCAATTGGAATTTGTAAAACTATCGGAACTATACCAAATTTATTTTTTATGTCCTCAACTACTTTAAAAAAATTCGCTCCTACACGATCCATCTTGTTAACGTAAGCAAGTCTTGGAATACTATACTTTGATGCCTGTTTCCAAACCGTTTCGGTTTGTGCCTGAATTCCATCAACAGCACTAAAAACAACAATCCCTCCATCAAGCACACGAAGCGATCTTTCAACCTCAGCTGTAAAATCCACATGCCCAGGAGTATCAATAATATTTATCTGATGATTCTTCCAATAGCAAGTAATAGCAGCAGAGCTAATTGTAATACCCCTATCTTGTTCTTGTGACATCCAATCAGTAATAGTATTGCCAGAATCAACATCGCCTATCTTATGAGTTCTACCAGTATAATATATAATTCTTTCTGTAGTAGTAGTTTTGCCAGCATCAATATGTGCCATAATCCCAATATTTCTAATTTCCATAAAGCCCTCAAACACCATAAAAGCTATAGATCTTGCTATAGCTTTCTTCAATTAAATCATAATTATATTTAATTAAGACATATAAAATAAATATTAAAAGTATTTTTACATCATATCACAAGATCAATGTTTTTCACTACAGCACCCTCTCTTATGACATGGACACTCATAATCACTTAACAAAGATCTGTACATCCATAAATACTTTTCAAAAGAAACAATAATATCATCTAAAATATTAGCCGTCCCATAATCAGATGTGCTATCAACAAAACACCTTGTCTTAGACATATTTTTAAGAATGTCATTAAGATTACAAATAATACTGTTAATTGAAGGTTCAAGACTTGAAGTGATATCTAAACTAATTTCATTAATAAATGATTTTTTAATGAATTCAGAACATCTAAACTCAGAATCATACCCAAGTGCTCTAGCTCGCTCAGCTAGAATATCGATAACCTCTGCAACATAATCATAAAGTTTTTCGGTTTTTTTATGAATTACAAAAAAATTAATATCTTTTATGTTCCAATGAATACCTCTCAAATTAGCATAAAAAACATGGAGTCCTGCCAACAATTCTTGAAGTTTTAAATTTATTTTATCTAAGTCTTCTGTCTTCAAATAATTTAAATGATTTGCCATATCATCCTCCTACTTAAAATAATTAAATATATGTTATAATGATATTATTTTAGTATAAGTAGGCTTATTATGCAAAAGAAATTTATTTCTATTATTTTAATTTTTACAAGTCAATTGACACTCTTAGGTATAAATGAAGACTTAGAATTTCTTTATTCATCAATTCACCAATTAAGAAATGATCTACACTTAGAAAAGTTAGAAATAGATAAAACTCTTGAAATAGTGGCAAAAGAATATGCAATAAATCTTAATGAAAATAAAGTATTAACTCATACACTATTTGGCACAACTCCCATGCAAAGAGTCAAAAAATATGATAAATACTTTTGTAGGATAAGAGAAATTTTAGCAGCAGGGATGGATGTCCAAGATGTAACTGGTGCCTGGCTTAAAAGCAAAAAACACAAAGAAGCTCTTTTAAATAAAGACACAAGTAAAATGGGAGGATATGTACTACGAACAAAAGATAAAAAAAACATATTTGTAGTTCTTTTCGGAGAAAAATTCTGAACAAATTGACATAAATCAAATTTATTTTATATAATGTCTTTCAGTATCAAAAGGGTTCATAGCTCAGATGGTCAGAGCGCCTGCCTTACAAGCAGGATGTCGGGGGTTCGAATCCCTCTGAACCCAAAATTATTTTATTCAAGCGGACTTAAAGCATGATGTTTACTATAAAGTTACTAAAAAACACTACATAACATGTAATTTATTAGATTCTCAAAACATTTTTTGTATATGTCTTTAATATATTTAACACTTGAATATTCTAAGTGGAAAAAGCAAGTTGATATTATTCTTATCTAAATCTTTACTTAATTCCCCCAAGCACAAGCTAGCATCATTTTTATCTTGGAAAAGCAAAATAAAAGCCCCACCCCTACCAGCACCACTCAATTTGCCAGAAAGAGCCTTAAATTGTCTACCTTTTTCTATTACATAATCAAGCGTACTTGAAGATAACCCCAAAAAATTTAAATAATTATTCGCAATATTCATATTATTCGTCAACAAAAGAATATCGCGTTTATTAAAAGCAACATAAGAATTTTTAACAATACAACCAAGTTTTTCAATAATTTCAAATTGACTATTATCAAGAGAAAACCTGTAATTCAAATCTGATATGATTTTATTTGTTGTACATTCCCTTCTGACTGCTCCAATCAAAAAATAAAAATTACAAAATGCTATTCTTTGATAACTGAAAGACCCATCTTTTCTCTCTAAATAAAAAGTTCCATCTAACTCAACAAGCAAAACATCCATCCCAGAAGATCTTCCATGAAAAATATTTTCAATTTTCCTTGCCAACAAAATTTTATCGTAAGTACGATACTCATCATGACTTACAATATATTCAGCAAAACATAAACTAAGACTGGCAGAGGAACCAAATCCTAATCCAACTGGAATCTGGGAAAATATTAAAAATTCAATGGGTCGAACTTTATTAAACCTCTTACTAATAAAATGTATTACCTCGTCTATTTTTAAAGAAGGAACTCCCAAATATTTCCAAGAATCAGAAAATGTATAAACCAAGTACATATAAAGAGGTATCGTAGCACCAATCACTGGAAAACCATATACAGCACTATGTTCTCCTAAAAATAGTATTTTAGAAGGCTTTTTTATTATAAACATTTACTAAAATTTAACACCATCTAAATCTAGATCTATGGGTTCAATATTAAATTGTTCAAAAACTTCAAAATTTGGCTCATAGACTAAAAAAGTTTCATTTCCAGCACCCAAAGCCTTAATTAAAGTACATTCATTTTTAAGATAAGCAAGATTTAAAGGCAAATTAGCAGAAATGCCTATCTTTTCCCCAATGTCTAATCCTATATTTTTTGCCAATTTCAAACTAGACAATAAATAATCAGAAGAATTGCTAATATTAAGAATAATTTTCTTCATTACAATATTAACATCTTTTACAAAACTCATTAAAGAATCCTTATGTTCATAATATTTAATAATAGAGCTAGTAGTCTTAACTGGACTAGGACCTCGCATTAAATAAAAATTATTAAAACATATATTCTCTAAACGCTCATACGTAGGAAGAATTCCGCCCTTAAACTTAATAACTCCACCAAAAAGACTAGTAGCAATATCATATCCACTACCCATACCTCCTTGAGCATACCTATAAGCTTCTAGACAGTACATAAAAATTTTATCTTTAACAAAATAATTATTATTATTCAAAATCAAAAAAATTCCACATACAAGCCCAACAGCAACAACAGCACTTGAACCAAATCCTTTTTTTACACCACTATTTAAAAAAAAATTACTTGTATCAATATAAACATCAAAGGAAAAATCTTCTAAATTAGCAAAATATTTTTGTTTTAAATACCGAAACATCCTAAAAACAAAATCATCATTATTTTCTATTAAAGTAAAATCATCAATTTTGGTTTTTTTAGCAAAAAAACGCCAAGTATCACTTCGTTTAAAAGAAAAATAAGCTCTTTCTTTTATTGCAACTGCAAGTCCAAAACCATCTTCTTCCAAAATAAAATATTCACCCATTAAAAGTAAATTACCAGGCACTGAAAAACTAATTATATCCATTCTAAACCACTTCCAATTTTTGAAACAACAAAATTAACATCTCTAAAATTGCTAGTAAGTTTAGTCAAAATTAATTCCAAATCTTTCTTTAAACACAACACTTTAACCTGCGGCCCAGCATCCATCGTCTCAAAAACAGAAATACCTTTACTTCTAAGATCGGCAATATACTTGATTAATTCTATAGTATTACTTTTAAAATAAATAATGGAAGATGATAACATTAAAGCAAACATACACTGATAACTCTTTACAATTTTAAGACCAAATCCATTAAAATCTCCTTTTAAAAAAAAATATAAAGCTTCTTTAAAGATATTCCGACTTGACTCAATCCAAGCACCCCAATAAAATTTATCTTGCTTGCAAATCTCCATGGCAACCCTTGAAGAAATCTCTTTTTTTCTGCCATCAACTATAGCAAATATTATGCACAAATCACTAAAACAATTAAAACTATCCAGCTGAAATGCACTCCTTGCACCTTCCTTTAAAAAGGTAAATCCACCATAAATAGCTCTTGATGCTGATGCTGAACCTATTCTTGCAAGCTGTGAAGCTTTTTGATGAGAATATTGATTAAAATATCTTAAAATACAAGCAGCAATAGATGCAAAACCAGAGCTTGAACTTGCAAGTCCTGCGGCTGTTGGAAAATTATTCTCACTAATTACCCTAAACCCAACATTTGGTTTATTTAAGATTTTTCTTGCATGGTTAAAAAAATTTATTTCTCTATCGCTCAATACAACAGCCCTTGAATTTAAAATTATTTCATCCTTACATGACAATTCAAGTTCACTTATTGAATAAAATTTATCAACACTTACAGCAATGCTTGAAGTAGCTGGAATATTTAAAAATTTATCTCTCTTCCCCCAATACTTAATTAATGCCAGACTAGGATTTACCTTACATCTAATCTTCACACTACACTCTCAAATCTTCTAAAATTTTAAGAGCAAAATCAAGGGAATAAA
Source organism: Borrelia parkeri (assembly GCF_023035815.1). Taxonomy (NCBI): domain Bacteria; kingdom Pseudomonadati; phylum Spirochaetota; class Spirochaetia; order Spirochaetales; family Borreliaceae; genus Borrelia; species Borrelia parkeri. Next base: position 731,940 of record NZ_CP073159.1, on the reverse strand, counting down.
TTCCACTATCATTCATTTTAAATAATATTTTTTCTCTCTCATCACTAGAAATATTATAATCTCTTTCAAGAAGATATAAAATCTTATTAACATGCAGCTTCATATGTCCTCTCTGAATTCCATCAAAAGCAAGTGCTCTTAAAGCCGCAAAATTACTTGCAAGGCCAACACAAGAGAGAACACCCATAAACTCTTTTTTGCAATCAATCCCCATAATCTTAAAGCTCAATATAGCCGCTTCATGAGAACCAGCCGAACCTCCTTTAATACCAACCTGTAAAGGCAATTCAATCTCTCCAATCAAATTTTCATTAGAAATATAAAATTTACTAAGAGGTAAATATATACCACTTCTTGAAGCAAATTTATGTATGCATGCTTCAAGAGCCCTTGTATCATTAAGTGTAGCAACACATAAACCTGTTATGCCATTCATAATACCTTTGTTATTAGTAACAGCACGTTCCTCTTCAAAAAATCCTATCTTAGAAATAAGTGAAATATTTTGAGCCAAAACCAAAGATTCTTCATTATCTTTAAGCAAATCATTAACATTTAATTTAAAATTAGCTTTTATAGCAAAATCATTCGAATCATTACTTAAAATTTTTAAAACACACTCATACCCAAACTCTAGAGTAATATGATGAGCCACTCTCTCAGCTACTGAATTTAGCAAATTTGAACCCATAGCATCACAAACATCTACATAGATATTTAATTTCTGAATACCAATTTCCTTAATAAACTTAGTTGAAAGTTTTCTAAATCCACCACCTCTACGCTCCATATTATGCAAAAGAGGCTTAGACCAAAGATCAATCTTTTCAAAAAGACCAAGAAACATATCACTTAAGTCCTTATCTGTCTTTATATAAACTTGAGCAATGCCTAACACCTCACTCACAGAATAACTTAAATTAGCATGCTCAAGAATCTTAGCTGAAAAATTTAATGCAGCAATAACTGAAGGTTCTTCCGTAGCAATAGGTACAGTATAATACTTGCCATTTACCTTTAAATTCTTTACAATACCAATAGGTAAGGATAAATAACCAACATAATTCTCTATCATGTGACAAAGAAAATCTTCATCAATAGAATCATAAAAAAAATCGCAAAGATTCAATTTCAAAAGACTCTTTATCTCTCGTTTTTTCTCTAAAATACTTTTACTTCTAAAATTCTCACTAAGTCTCATAAAAATCTTTAAAGCTCTTAACATTAAACGGCAACGGATGACTTAAAAAATATTTATTTAACCTAAACTGTGCCAAATCCTTACTATTACTTAAAAGCATAGACATCTTTAAAACATATTCATAACCTTTTAAAAGGTTATATAAAGCATTCTCACCCCCCGCATAAAAAACCCTGAGAATGGCTGCTGCAATACCTACCAACTTAGCCCCAAGCGCAATGCCTTTGGCAATATCCATGCCAGTCTCATACCCTCCTGATGCAAAAACTCTATCTTTAAAAAAATCTTTAATACTAAGTAATGTTAAAACCGACGATATGCCCCAGTTAGCAAAACAAGACGCAACGTCTAAATTTTCCTCTTTAATTCCTTCAACCAAAACCCAGTTAGTTCCACCACTACCAGCAAGATCAACATAAGAAACCCCAAGATCTAGTAAGCTGATAACAGAATCGGGAGAAATTCCAAAGCCCGTCTCTTTAACAATAACTGGAATATTTGATACAGAGCAAAACCTCTCAATCGAGTCTTTAATTCCTCTAAAGCTTCTCTCACCCCTTAAATTCATTAATTCTTGACCTGAATTCAAATGTATAATTATAGCATCAACCTCAAGTCTTTTATTCATCTCAATTATTTCAAAAAACCCAAATTCTCTTAACTGAGTAGCACCAATATTTGAAAATAAAGGAATATTATGAGCATAATTCTTTAAGGAAAAATCTTTAATATATTCAGGATATTTAAATATAAGCTTAAAGGATCCCAGGCTCATTGGAATTCTTAAATCATTTGCAATCTTAACAAGAGACTTATTCAGCTTATTACCCTCTTTAACGCCTCCTGTCATTGATGAGATAAAAATAGGCATGGCAATATCATAGCCAAATATACTCTCTCTCGTATCTATCTCACAAAAATCAAGCTCACTAAGTGCATCATGCTTTAAATTAACAAAATTTAAAAGATTATCACTTTTACTAACATCCTCTTTATTTAAACAAATTTCAATTTGTCGTTTTTTATTATTTAATATATTAGGCTCGATACCCATAAACCCGGTATCCATCCTCTCTAATTTCCTTTAAATAAAAACCTTGGGATTCACCTGGAACAATCCTATTTTCAAAAAAATCTCTATACTCATCAAAATTTGCATCATGTCTTACTGAAAGTATTTTATCAATATTCCAGGTCTTAACAACACAATGAGCATTCTCTTCAACTGTAAGCTCATAAATAACCATAATATTACCAGAGCCATAGGAACAAAAAAGTATCCTCTCACCACTAATATCCTTTTTTGCAAATACTCGCTTCAAATAAGACATTAAAGATAAAAATATTGATCCTGTATATAAATTCCCCACTTCTTTAGAAGCCTCAACAGAATCATAAAAGTCTATTGATTCTAAATAAGCATTTCGCTCAGACTCATCTTCACTATAATATTTCTTTAAAACATAATGCATTGAGTCTATAGGCATTTGTGCAAAAGGTACATGTAAAATAAACCTATATTTAGAAAATAAATCCTTAATACTCATATTTTTCTTATATGCAAAATTTGCTAAAGCCTCTTCATTTGCCTTATTATAGCAGTCAATAGAATAACGCCCCTTTACCTTAGCCTCAAGACTTCCAAATGGTCTAAAAAAATCATCAACATCATCAGTATAAACTCCAAACTCAGACAAATTAATAGATAAAACTTTTGGATTTTGCTCAATAAGAACTGCTGTTGCTCCAGCGCCTTGAGTAATCTCTGCTGTAGTAAGATTACTATAATGTGCGATATCACTAGAAAATACTATTCCATATTCAGATTTATCTGAATGACTTAAAATACTTGCAGCACTGTGCAAAGAAAGTGCAGAACCTGCACATGCATGTTGGGCCTGAAAAGTTAAGAAATTATTTGATAAATTAATACCAGCTAACTTCAAAGCTCCATAGACATAAGATGAAATTGACTTTGAATAATCTACACCCGTCTCAGTTCCACCTAAAAATACTCTCATTTTATCTAAATTAAGATTATTATTATCAAAAATCAGCTTAACAGCAGAACTAGCCATTGTAACACTGTCTTCATTAGGACTTGTAAATCTAAACGCTTTCTGAAGGGTTGCATCAATTGCTCTATTAAATTTCTTAAAAAATTTTTCATCAGAATTATATAAAGAATTGCCTAAAAGAACATGTAAGCTTAAACAATTTAAAGGTAAAAAAACTCTAATATCACTAATACCTACTTTCATCAATTTCCCCCGATTAAAAAAATAATTACCAAGTAATATACTATAGATCATAAAAACATCAAAGTTCAATATGCTATGATAAAAGGAGAAGCAAATTATGCAAATAGCAGTACTTCTATCTGGTGGAGTAGACAGCTCCGTGGCTCTTTACACAATGATACAAAAAGGATATAAAAATATAAAATGTTATTATCTAAAAATTTGGCTTGAAGACGAACTTTCCTACATAGGAGAGTGCCCTTGGGAAGAAGACATTAATTATGTAGAGGCTGTGTGTAAAAAATTTAATGTACCACATGAAATCATCAACTTACAAGACGAGTATTACAATAGAATAGTAACTTATGCTATCGAAGAATTAAAAATTGGTAATACCCCAAGTCCAGATATATTTTGTAATCAAAGAATAAAATTTGGTGCATTCTTTGACAAGATAAACGAACATTATGATTTAATTGTCACAGGACACTATGCCAAAATAGAAAACAAAAATGATCACTACATACTTAAACAAGCCAAAGATAAAATAAAAGATCAAAGCTATTTTCTGTCTCATCTCTCTAGAGAACAAATATCAAAACTGCATTTCCCATTAGGAGACCTATTTAAAACTGAAATAAGACAAATAGCACAAAAAATAGATTTGCCCAATAAAAACAGAAAAGACAGTCAGGGGATCTGTTTTCTTGGCAAAATCAAATATGATGAATTTATAAAATATCATTTAGGAGAACTTAAAGGTAATATCATCGAACAAGAAACAGGCAAAATACTTGGAACACATAATGGATATTGGTTTTTTACAATTGGACAAAGAAAAGGTATCAAACTCAGCCATGGCCCATGGTTTGTCACAGAAAAGGATATTCAAAATAACATCATTTATATCTCAAACAGTACAAATTACCTGAAACAAGGGAAGCAACAATTTTTAGTCCACAAAACAAACTGGATAAACAAGCCATTAAACAATGATGACTTAAGTGCCAAAATCAGACATGGAGAGAAAAAAATAAAATGTAAAATAGAAATGTTAAAAAATGATATTATAAAAGTTGATCTAGAAGAAAAAGATTATGGAATTTCACCAGGACAATTTTGCATATTTTATCAAGAAGACGAATGCTTAGGCGGAGCCAAAATCATTAAAACATTAATATAATATTATATATTTTTAAAATCATTATTTATAGGGATATTTAAATTATCCCTATAAATTACTTATCAATTTTAAAGTAATCTACTGATTCCTTTAAATTTTTAACACTATCTAACATTCTCTCAGACATTGCTGAAAGTTCCTCACTACTTGATGCTGTTGTTTGAACCAATTGACTAACTTGTTCTATTGCATTCTTAAATTGTCCGATTTGATTACTTTGATTATAACTTTCACGAGTAATATTCTTAACAAGTTCAGCCGTTTTTTCCATTCCAGGAACAATCTGCTCAAAATTATTACCTGCTTTACTTGCCACAGTCAAACTTTTATGTGCAATATCAATAATTTCTCTCGCAGACTCCTTACTTTGATCAGCAAGCTTTCTAACCTCAGCAGCAACAACCTCGAATCCCTTACCCTTATCCCCTACTCTAGCAGCTTCAATAGAAGCATTTAGAGCAAGTAAATTAGTTTGCCTTGTTATCTCATCAATAACACCTATTTTATCTGTAATAACCTCCATCGCCTCAATGGCTTTAGTAACAGATTCATATCCCTCCTTGGTTTTCTCATTAGTGTTAACAGCAATACTCTCAGTAGTAGAAGCATTATCAGTATTTTCAGTAACACCTTGCGATATCTGCTCAATGTTTGCTGTCATTTCTTCTAATGTAGACGCTTGTTCAACTGCTCCAGAACTTAAATTTTGACTCGAATTTGCTATCTGAATTGCATTCTCATAAAGATAATCAAGGTTTTCAATAACTCCTCTGGCAACAGATGAAAAATTAGACCTTAAAAGCTCCAAATCTTCATATAATCCATGAAGTTCTAACGTTTTCCATTTTAAAGAATAACTTGAAACAGTAAAATCCCCAGAAGCAAGTCTTCCAGAATAACTTAAAATTCCATTTAAAACAGAACTGAGTTTACCTACAAGATAAATAGTAACTAATCCAAGAACAACTAAAGTTACTACAAAACTTATTCCCAAAATAAAAGTAGTAAGTCTAGTCATATAATAAAAATCATTAGCATTAGCTCTTAGATATACTATAAACGAAAAATTAGATAAATTGCATTTTACTTTCTGAGAAAACCCAACAAATTCTTGACCATGAATGTCAACATAACGCCTCAAGCTAATTTCTTGATTTTTTTGAATTAAATCCTCATAACTACTCTTAACTACACTACTATAGTAAGGATTAACATTAACTAAGTTATCACCAGGCAACCAAGTATGGTGCATAAGAAATGATCCCGTTTGGTCAAATACCATAACACGACCGCTCCCCAATGCTCCAAAACTAATACCTTTAAATGAATTATAAAGATAATCGATAGCATAAAAGATCATAAAATAACCAAAAACATCACTGGTATCATGATCTCTTAAAGGAATACCTATTAATAAATAAGGAATTTGTCCTGATTTATTCCTAATCTTAGAAATATCCCTCATCAAAACTTCTTCAACAGACATAGAATCTGTCAAAAGCACAGAAGAGTTATAAATAGAACTAGAGCCCTTTAACTTAATAAAGTATTCTTTATCTGCAACAGAAATGCCATAATCACTATTATCTTTGACAGCAGTAGTAAATATTATTTCACCTTTTTTATTGGTTATCATCAGGTTATTACCTCTGCCTGTTTTAACCAAGATCTCAGTTTGATCCAAAATAGCTTCTATTCTCTTAGGCTTACTTCTAGCAATGGATTCAAATACAGATGAAGAGTCTAAATACATTGAGTTAATTTTCACTCTCTCTTCCATTGAAGAAAGATAAAGGGTTAAAGAATTTTTAACATTTCCAATAAGATTTCTCATAAGATCTAACTGCTGAGCTACTAAACTAGAATTAATCGACATCCCAAATACGAAAAACAATATAGAAATAAAGATTGCTATAAGAATACTAACAATAAGCAATATCCTAACTTTCAGCTTCATACGCTAACCACCTCTTACAAAAATAAATTCTAAAAATCTGAAAAATCCTCATCAAAATCCAAATCTTTATCGACAACATCAATGGCTTTCTTAGGATCTACCCTCTTATTAATAGACTCATAACTTACGTTTGAATCACCATGTATATCATCTTGTCTATCTCCTAAAGATGAATTATTATCCTTATTCAAAGAAGTAAGACTGCCTGTCATCAAAACATCATCACCAGCATTAAGTTTATCAAAAGCAGCAACCTCAAAATCTTTAACTTTGAAAAAAGATATTACTTGTTTGAGCTCTTGAGCCTTTTCAAGCATCCTATCAGCCATACTTGAAAGTTCTTCACTGCTTGATGCTGAAGCTTGAACCACTTCTCCAACCTGATCAAGAGCTTCTTTAAACTGTATAATTTGATCATTTTGCTTATAGCTTCCCTCAAAAATCTTCTTCACAAGATTGGTAGTCTTTTCTATTTCAGGCAACATATCCTTAAATATCAACCCAGCTTCCGTTGCCAATCTAGAATTCTCTTCAACTAATTCACCAATTTCAAGTGCAGACTCTTTGCTAAGATCAGCAAGTTTTCTAATTTCACTTGCTACAACAGCAAACCCCTTACCTTCATCCCCAGCTCTTGCAGCCTCAATAGCCGCATTTAAAGCAAGCAAATTAGTTTTTCTAGCTATCTCTTCAATAACACTGACTTTCTCAACAATAGACTGCATAGCCACAACAGATTCTTCAACAGCCTTACCCCCTATTTGAGCATTCTCATTAGTAATTAGGGCAATTTCTTCTGTTTCTCGGGAATGAGTAACACTCATCTCAACTCCAGATGATATCTGTTCAATGTTAGCTGTCATTTCTTCAAGTGTTGAAGCTTGCTGTAATGCACTAGAACTTAAATTCTGACTTGAATTAGCAACTTCAACACTTACCTTATTAACATAACTAATGTTTTTAAGAACACTTACAATAGAATCCGAAATAGCATCTCGCATTTTAACAATTTGTAAGCCCAATGAACCAAGCTCATCAGAATAATTATACTTATCATTAATAACATAATCTTTATCTAAATTTCCTTGAACTATTTCTTTTACCAATTTTCTAACCAAATTTAACCTAAAGCTAATAATTGACTCTAACTTCACTGAGAGAATAACAACCAATATAATAACGCCTAAAATAGCACATACAATAAATTTAAAAGCCAAACTGTAAATAACCCCATAAATATCTTCATAAGGAATTCTGGCAACAAGAATTCCACTATTATCTCCAAACTCACTTCTAATAGGCAATATGGCACAATAATTATACAACTTCATCTCAGGAAAATACACTCTCTCAATCTGATAAACTGGTATCTGACCTCGTACAAGAGGTTTCAGAGGGGGTTTGGTCAATACATCCTTTAAAACACTAAGAAATTTAGCACTAACTTTAGAGCTCTCATTATATTCTATTAAAGGATTAACAAGATTATTGTATGGATCTAAATATAATAAATTTCCTCTATTATAAAACCCAAATCTAGATCTATCTAACTTATCTCTTATTACATCATCAAGTAAATAACCTACCAAATAGCCAAGAAACACTTTATCTTCTGCTGAATATACAGGAACAACTATTGCAGAAGTTTTTTTATCTTTATAGTGAGATCTAATAGCAACCTCTCCTGCTATCCCTTCAGTAAGACCAGGATACCAACCAATAAAATTTAATTCCCTTTTTTTATATTCTTCTACAGATCTTTTAAAATACTCAGTATTTGACTCAGACTGACCAAAATCTATATTATTGGCATGTCTAGTAGAAACGATTATTTTACCTTCAAAATCAAGAAATGCAAATTCTTCATAAAAAGTATCAAGCTTTAAATTGAACAATATATCATATACCCGATTTCGATATTTTTTATTCCCCTTTACAGCATCAAGAACTATTTTAGAATGCTCTCTAAGTCTATCTAATTCGACCTCTGAAAAAATATTTCCACCATTTTTAATAAACGAATATTCACTCATAGTCTCAAGAGCTAAATTAGAACTTGCACCATCAATTATGATATAAAATGTATCTAACAAAGCCTGCACAGCAAAAGCAGCTCGTCTTATTTGAGCTCTTGTAACTTGTTTATAATAACTTTCTAAATAACTACCCAAAATAAACTTAAAAATTAAAGAAATAAACAATATAGTTATCAACAAATATAAAAATAAAAAACCAATAAACCTGTGCTTAATTTTTAACATAAACCTACCTCGTAAATTAATCACTCACTTAATTAATTTAACAAACATAAGAATTAAGTAGATACCTCTCATAACTTTATATCAAAAAATATAATTCTCAAATAAACCCTAAATAATTCCACCTGTATATTAAAAGAAATAAACATAAAAATCAATCTTTTTTATAAGGTAAACCTAAAGCTTTAGGGGCATAATTCCTTTTTGAAAAAAACATAAGACTCAAAATCACTACAACATAAGGTAAAATGATTAATATTTTAAGAGGAATTATTAAAGACAAAAAAGAAAATTGAGACATCATAACAACTAAAGTTCTTATAAAAGAAAACAAAAAGCTACCCATCAAAATTCCAAAAGGTTGCCAATTTCCAAAAATCACCATAACAATGGCAATAAAACCTTGTCCACCAATAATTCCTTGCATATAACTTGAAGCAATCACAGTAGAGAGAACTGCTCCAGCAATTCCCGCAAATAAACCACTTAAAAGGACACAAAAAAACCTAATCATAAATACATTAACTCCAAGAGATTCTAAAACTTCTGGTTCCTCACCACTAGCTTTAATCCTAAGCCCAATTTTAGTATATTTAAACATAACATGAAAAATCACAACACATATTATTGCAATATAAAATGAATATCTCTTACCAAAAATCTGAAATATAAGAGACCTTTTATCCAAAACTCCGTCAAAAAGTATGGGCAACTTAATATCTATTGGGGGAGTTGAAGCAGAACCAAAAATAAAAGTTCCAAACAACATCGCAATAGATGGTCCTAAGAAATTAATAGCCATCCCAGTTATTACCTGATCTGATTTAAGAAAAACAGTAAAAATAGCATGAAGAATTGAAAGAACAAGCCCTGAGACCCCTCCCGCAAAAATTGCAAATAACGGACTACCATAATAATATGCAACTGTAGCACCAACAAATGCCCCAAGAGCCATTGTGCCCTCAAGACCAATATTGATTATTCCACATCTCTCACTTATAAGTCCTCCAAGACCAGCCAAAATTAAGGTCTGAGAATTTATGAGTGTTTCACTAATTAGAAATATTAGTGCGTTTAACATTTTTTATACTCCTCAAAAACATCTTATTTAAAAAATGACTAGCAGAAATCATAATCACCACTATCCCTATCATTAAAGACACAATTGAAGATGACAATCCCATTAAACTTTGTACTCTGCTACTACCATAAAACAAAATTGAGAATAAAGTACTTGAAAATATTATTCCTATTGGAGAATTATTTCCTATCAAAGCAACAGCTATACCATTAAGACCTGTTCCTTCCATATAAGTAAGCTTAAATATTGCCTTATTAACACCCATAACCTGTATAGCACCTGCAAGACCCGCAAGTGCACCTGCAAGAAACATAGTAAACATTAAAACTTTTTTAATATCAATTCCAACACGATAAGAAGCGACAATATTACGTCCAACAGAGCTTATTTTAAACCCAAGCATCGTCTTATTCAATAAAAACCACATTAAAATAGCAATAATTATCCCAATAATTATCCCAAAATTAAGAGGAGCCTTTAATACATCATTAATAAATGGATGTTTTGCTCTATAAGCAAGTCCCTCAGGTGAAAGTTTCCAAGAACCAAAAAAATCAATAAAAGCACTTTCGCGAATCGGCTTTGATAAATCACTATTATCCTTTTTAATAGCAGGCAAATCTATAATTATATTATTTAAATGAAATAAAATCCAATTAAACATTATCCCTGAAATTACTTCATTTATGTTAAATTTAATCTTTAAATATCCAATTAAAACACCTAAAATCCCTGACGCTAAAGATGCAAAAAAGAAAATGCAAATTACGTGCAATACAGGAGGCAAATCCAAAAAAATTCCAGCTATTAAAGCTGAAATTGAACCAAGCATAAATTGACTCTCAACACCAATATTAAAAAGTCCCACTTTTAAAGCAATGCCAATCGAAAGACCCGTAAAAATCAATGGCGTGACATAGCTTACAATATACGCAAAATGTTTAGGAGAAGAAAATATAACTTCTATCATTAGATAGTACATTCTAAAAGGAGAATACCCAAGAATTAATACTATTAATCCAAGAATTAAAATCCCTAAAAAAAATGCAAAAAAATTAATAAATATCGATGAATTTAAAAATACTACAATTGCCTCTTTATATTTATAATTATTAACTTTCATTCAAACTATACCCCATCATCATTTTTCCAATAACATTAGCATCAAAATTATGCTCTAAAATACCGATGATTTTACCATCGTACATTACAGCTATTCTATCACAAACACTTATAAGCTCATCAAGCTCAAGAGACACAAGAAGAATTGTTATGCCCTTATCCCTCTGCTCTAAAAATTTTTTATAAATGTTTTCAATAGCACCAACATCAAGTCCCCTTGTAGGTTGAACTGCTAAGAGAACCTCGGGTTTCAAATTAATTTCACGTGCAACAATGACCTTTTGTTGATTACCTCCAGATAGATTTTTAACTTTGTTCAAAACATCCCTTGGTGTAATATCAAATGAAGCTGCAAGTCGTTCACTTATCTTCTTAAGAAAAGTTAAATTAAAATTAACAAACTGTTTTTTAACAGCATTTAAAAACTTAACCTTTAATTTACCATTACCTATACCACTACTCTTCATTTTTAAATAATTCACATCATCAAAACTTTTAATTCCAATATTTTGTAAAATGTTAAAGTCTAAAATAAGACCATGCTTTTGTCTATCAGATGGAATATGGCCAATTTTCCTATCTATTATTTGTTTAACACTAAGACCCTTGATTGATTCAAATTTGCCATCAACTCTCTTAAGTATATCTCCGTTAAAGATATCTCTAACCCCAAGAATTGCTTCGACTAATTCTTCTTGACCGCTGCCTTCAACTCCAGCTATCCCAAAAATCTCACCTTCTCTAAGATTCAAACTAATATTCTTAACTTTCAAAACACCCCGTTCATCTTTAACACTTAAATCCCTAATCTCAAGAACGTTTGTGTGATCAACAATCTGCCTCTTGGAGATATCAAGAGAAGTTTCTTTGCCTATCATTAATTTAGTAAGCATTCCCTCATCAGTATTAGCAATATCAAAAGTCCCAACTACTTTCCCAAGACGCATAATTGTACACCTTTGTGCCACAGCCTTTATTTCTTTTATTTTATGTGTAATAAGTATTACAGTATGCCCCTCTACAGACAATATTTTTAAAACATTCATAAATTCATCAATCTCATTAGGCGAAAGTACCGCTGTAGGTTCATCAAAAATAATAATATCTGCATTTCTATAGAGAACTTTGAGTATTTCTACTTTTTGTCCCATTCCAACACTTAAATTCTCAATCGGCTTATCAGTATCTATTTTTAAACCATATCTTTCAGAAAGTTTAAGTATCTTCCTCTTTGCATGATTATAATTAATAAATCCAAATTTTGAACCTTCATATCCTAAAATAATATTTTGTACAGCCGTAAATTTTGGAATTAACATAAAATGTTGAAAAACCATCCCAATACCACTTCGAATAGATTCGCTTGAATCTTTAAGTTTTAGTTCATTTCCTCTTAAAAAAATCTGACCGCTATCGGGCTTGTGAATTCCATAAATAGTTTTCATTAAAGTGGTTTTTCCAGCACCATTTTCACCAAGAATTGCATGTATTTCTCCCTTTTTAAATCTTATACAAATATTATCATTAGCAACAAAATCACCATATCGCTTAGTAACTTTATCTAAAATTAATATGTCTTGCATTAAATATAACCCGAAATTTAACAAAGATAAATAACATTTTATTTATACCTTAACCAAATATATTAAAACTAAAAACAAATATTTTCAAGAGATTTTCAGAAAAAAAATCAAAAATAATGTAAAATATAAAAAATCATGCAATAAATTTAATAAAAGACAAAAAATAATGATAAAATGAAGGCACATTATGATAATGACAAAAGGATTAAAATATGAGAATTAAAGCCTGCATTTTCGACATGGATGGAACTTTAATAAACAGCATCATGGATATTGCATTTTCAATGAACTTGGCACTAAAAAAATTAGGATATACAGAAATTAAAACAGATGAATTTAACACTCTTGTTGGCAGAGGATATTCTAAATTAGTAGAGAACACCTTAGAGCATCTTAACGTAAACTTAAATGATAAACACCTCAAAGATAATCTTTATCAAGAATTTGTAAAAGCATACAATCAAAATCTTTATTCCCTAACAAAAGCATATGATGGTATACCAGAACTTTTAAGAAAACTAAATTCACTTAACATCCCTGTTGGAATCTTAAGCAATAAAAACCATGAAGAACTATTAATAATATCAAAAGATATATTCAAAGACATAAACTTCTTTGAAGTGAGGGGCTACTCACCAAGATTTGAGGCAAAACCAGATCCTTCAAATGCACTTGACATGATAATAGAATTAAATCTCATGCCAAAGGAAATAGCATACATCGGAGACAGCGATGTTGATATGATCACTGCTCAGAATGCAGGATTTTTACCTATAGGGGTTTCATGGGGTTTTAGAACAATAGAAGAATTAAAAGAAAGCGGAGCAAAATACATTTTAAGTAGTCCATCTGAACTTTTGGACATAATCAAATGAATTCAAAAGTATACTTCCCACACCTGTATCATTATTTATTTAATCATGAAAGCATAAAGGGATTATCGGTTTTTGAAAAAGAAATTGAAATAATCAAATATTTAGAAGAAAATAAAAAAACTATTTCAACATTTATAGACGAAAATTTTAAATCTGATACTGATTCACTTATTCAATACGTTAAAGAAAAAACTGACATAATAATTACTCCTCTTGTTTTATCAAACATCGAATCTATTGATCTAAATATTGTAAAAGACCTCTTTAACAAAGAGCTTAATAAAAATAATCTAGAATTAATATTTGGTTCTATTAAAGCAAATCCTTACTTAAGAAAAGAATTCTTATACGATTTCAATGCCATAAGTAGCGGGCATATAACATTTTATATAAACAAACTCTTTGAAGACAAAAATTCTTATACAACACACCTAATCAAAAAAGAAAATGATATGCTTGATTCTTCAAAAATTGTAAAAAATTACATAAAAATTCTACTCTTATTAAGAGTTCTAATAATTAAGTTTTATTTAGAAAAAGAAATAAAATTAATGCCAAGAAATATTGAAAATACAGCAAAATTAGTTAGCAGAGAAATTAAATTTTTAGATGACAATACAGTTAGTCTGATAACTCAAAGTCTATTTAAGTATGAAAATTTAAGTAACATATCACCAATTGCAACATTAATATCCATTTTTTCAAACAGAACCAGAATACCAAACATTAAAAACAATAGAATAAAGGGATTTATAGGTTATGATGAGAGCTGGTTTTCAATAAAACAATTAAACTCAAAGGAGCATGATCCAAGAATTATTAAAGAACTTCTAGAAATAGCTAGGAAAAATAAATGGTAAAAATACTTTCAAATTTTTTTAAGGCCACTTTAATCGCATCAATAATTGCATTCCTAATAGAAGAATTATCAATAATACTTTTCTTGCCATACAAGATCCGATTCGCTCTAATATTCATTGGATTTTTATTCGACGCAATATTGATCTTGATCTTTTTATACAAAATTTCAAAAGCTTATTTTTCACAAAAACTACAAATATATATAAGAAATAATTTATTTTTTGATCTAATTCATTGCTTAATTCCCTTAATATTTTATAGCTCTCATCAAATCCAAAATATAATTAATCCTCACGAAACAATTCTAAGTCCAATCGTACTTTCACTTTTCAAATTAAGATTCTTAAGACTCCTTAGATTTAACGACCTAATGATTGAAATTTATTATAATCCAAAAGAAAAAAATCTAATCTTAGTTGCATTTGCAAGAACATTTTCAATAAGTTTACTAATTCCATTCATATTTTTTATAATATTTTCAAGTTCAGGTTTTGCAAATACAATTCCAGAAAAGCAAGAATTTAATATCATAAAAAACATCTCAATAACAACTGAAAAAAACTATATCAAAGAAAAATATCCCTTTATACTAATAATTAAAGATACAGATAAAACAATATATTCTAAATCTGACGATATATTTTTCTACTACAGTCCCAGCGAATATAAAATTATCGAAATGGATCAAACAAAATTCTATATAGATAAGTATCTGCAAAGAAAAAATGATTCTGTAATGGGGATATTTTTATTTACACTTTTTATATCATTTGCACTGTTTTTAACAAATTTTTATAAATTTTTTAAAGCAAGTTTTCTAAATCCAATTATACTAATGCAAAAAGTATTACAAAATCCAATTGAGTATAGAAAAATTCAAATTCCATTCCATTTCAGCGAAGAAAAAGTATATGAAATGGCAAAAACATTTAATAATGTTTTATTAAAAGACAAACTAAACGCAAAAAGAAGAAGCAAACTTCCCTTAGAAATTGAAAAAGTGAAAAGAATAATCAATAGCAATAAGGAACATGTATGATAAAAAAAATATTTCTGTTACTAATTATTAACACATCAATCCACTCAAGATTAATAACAACTTCAATTGAAAAACGATCATCAGAAGCAACAAAAAAATATTCTGCTTTTAATCTAATAATAGAAGAAGAATATTATACCAAACATTCAAAAGGCACACATGAAATGCAAATATATGAATTAACAGAAAATTTTATAAAGAGCATTTTAAGAGATAAAATTAACTACACAGCAATAACTCCAACTTATAAAGAAGCCAACAAATATTTACTACAAAGTGAAATTATTGACAAAAATTTCTCAAAATATAAAATATTTAAAATCAAAGCCATAGATTCAATTTTTAAAAGCTCAGCACTAATATATACCAAAAAGGGCTTTTATAAGCTAGAGCTATATATAGGCAACAATAACAAAAATAAATTAGAAATTTTTAATCTTAACATGTCATATTTCACAAAACCATTAAATGAAATAAATAATGAAATGATTTTTTATAAAAAATACTAAGCTACTAAGAACATACTATTTCATTTAACAAATACAGACATCACTCTTTGAAGAACCTTAGCTCTATCAAGAGGCTTCACAATAAATGTCTTTGCACCTTTAATTAAACAATCTTTCACCAACTGTTCTTTTCCTAAAGCAGAAATCATTATTACTTTAGCATTTTTATCAAATTCCATAATATTAGAAAGACAAGTTATCCCATCCATCTTGGGCATAGTAATATCAAGAGTAACAACATCAATATTAGGATAATGGTTTTTATATTTAATCACAGCTTCCTCACCATCAGCAGCAGTATCAATAATATTGAATCCTTCAGAAGTAAAAATTTGTGTAAGCTGCTTTACAGTAAAAACTGAATCATCCACGATCAAAACATTAAAAGGAACTCCGGTGTCATAATTGATCCCCTTTGGTTTATTTGAAGAATCCACAGCAATTGTAGTTTTTTGGATCATATTAAACCCTCTTCTTTCATAATAAGTACTTTCAACTCCATAATCATATCAAACCCTCTCTCTTATTGCAATATTAACTTCGATAATTTTACCATCTGGTAAAGTAAAGGGAACTATTAATGCTTCAGAACCCTTATTACTTATTTTCATATTTTCTCCATAAATAAAAGCTGGTGGGGTTATATCAAATACAAAACCCTTAGCATGCAAAGTAGTAACAAAATTGCCAGCAATAATATTACCAACTTCCGTAAGAGTTGCTGCTACCATCTCTTTAGTCTCTTCATCATCAAAATCAACATACTCCTCAAAATTCAACTTTGAAGCAACAAAAAGCGCGGTATCAATATCCATATCAATAATAATACTACCTTCAACAGAACCTGCAAGTCCTACAATTACAGACACTCCTCTTATTTTTTGATTTATCGACTTAAGTCCAGGACTGCCCATCTGAATGTCTTCAACAAGCAACATATCCCTTAAAACTGAAGAAGCAGCATCTAAAAATGGCTCTATATAATCTATTCTCATTAATTTCTCCTTTAAATCCTTTTATACAAATTAAAATATTTAACAGATCTATCTTTCATAAAAAGATCATTGTTCTTAAGTTCTTCATTATCTCCTAAAATCAAAAGAGCACCGCTAACAGATTTTTCTGCAATCGCATCCAGAATTAAATTCTGACCATTATCATTCAAGAAACATAAAATATCCCTTAAAAAAACAATTCCCAAATTTTCTGGAAATTCTGATAAAATAGCATCTGAATATTCAAATAAAATATTATTCATAATCTCTGGTTTGAATTTATAAACTCCAGGACTCTGCTCAAAGGAATTCTTTCTATAAATCTCGCTTAAATTAATATCAGACTCTGAGAAAATCAAACTAGAAGTGCCAATTACTTTAACTAAATTATTATCAATAGCTGTTACCTTAAAAGGATTTTTATAAGACTCATATAAAACATTCACAAAAGATATTGTCTCCTTTCCATCACCACATCCAATCTCAAAAACATTTAAAACAGTACCAACACCACTCATATCATTAACATATGGCTTAACAATTTCATCCTGAAATTCTTTCAAATATCTATCATCCCATAAGCGTCCTGATGATTTTGAATAAAATTCACCTAAAAAATTATCATAAGATAAATCATTAATATTTGCAATATCTAATTGCATACCAATTTTCTTTAAAAATTCATCATTTACTAAAGACGCATTGAAAGAATATTTAAAAAGATTTTCTTTAATAACCTTTAAATCATCTAAATCACCCTTAGACGACGTTGCAAGTTCACTAACAGATGATTCTGACAATTCTAAAAAATTATTGCTATAAGACAATGAGTTATCCTCATTCCCAGAAGCATCTATCTCATCATCATTTCTGCTATCTTCCAATAAAATTTTTTCTTCCCTATCATAATCAAAAATTCTATCAACATCAAGAAGAATATATAATTTTTCACCATACTCAACTACTCCCTTTATGTAACGTATAAGTGCTTCTTGGGATAGAACAGGATGAGGGTCTTGAATTAAAGAAGAATCAATTGAAAAAACATTATTAACCTTATCAACAATAACTCCTATTAATAAATCACCATTCCTAAGAACCATAATATCTTCAAGATCTCTCTTAAGAACTTCCAAATTAAACATTATTCTCAAATCAATAATAGAGATTATTTCTCCTCTTAAATTATCAAGACCAACCACATATTTTTTAGCATTTGGGACATATGTAAAATTACTAGATTTCCTAATCTCCTTAACTTGCATAATATCTACAAGATAATTATCATTTCCAATATTAAAAGAAACTACTTTAAAATCTAAATTAACAGGAGTAGGTCCTTTAACTTGATTACTTACATTATGATCACCTAAACATATCTCTTTTATTTCCATCATAAGACTATCCTTGCATATCTTTCAGGTCAAAAAGCCTAAACACATCAATAATTAAGACAACCTTACCATTACCAAGTGTAGTAGCTCCAACTATTCCGGGACTTGAAGCATACTTATCTTTAATAGGTTTTACAACAAAATCTTCTTCTCCAAGAATAGAATCCACAACTATCCCAGCCTTTTTATCATTAACGCTAATGACTATTAAAAACTTTTCATACAGGTTTTGATCGTTCTTTATATTAAAAAGCTCATCAAGTCTAAGCACAGATATAACTTCTTCCCTTAAATTATACACTTCATGATCATTTTCAAGAAGCTTAATATTTTTTTCACTAATTCTATGTGTTTCAAGAACACTATTTAAAGGAACAACATAAATCTCACTACCTGACTTTACAAGAAGACCTTGCACAATCACTAATGTTAAAGGAAGCTTTATTTTAAAAGTAGTACCAACATTAACTTTTGAATCTATAACAATAGTTCCATTTAATTTCTTAATATTATTTTTAACAACATCAAGTCCTACGCCTCTGCCAGAAACATCTGTAATCTGACTAGCTGTTGAAAATCCTGGTTCAAAAATTAAGTTCAAAATCTCACTCTCAGATAAAACCGTATCTTCTTTTATTAAACCTTTCTCAATTGATTTTTGCCTAATAATATCTGGATCTATACCTCTTCCATCATCCTCAATCTCAATTGATATCACATTACCTTCATTCTTGGCACGCAAAATTATATGACCAGCTTTATCTTTACCCTTGCTAAGTCTCTCATCAGCAGTTTCAAGACCATGATCCATAGAATTTCTAACACAATGCATTAAAGGATCTACAAGATCATCTATAACAGATTTATCAACTTCCGTATCTTCCCCTTCAGTACTAAGCTCTACAATCTTGCCTAGCTTTTTTGAAAGGTCTCTTACCACTCTTGCAAATCTTGAAAAAATACTAGAAACTGGTAACATTCTTGTCCTTAAAACACTCTCATGCAAATCAGTAATTATCCTAGAGAGTCTATTAGAGGCAAATCTAGAATCTTGAAGAATTTTAAATAGTAAATCTCTTAAACCTACCATATCCTGTAAAGTTCTATCAAGCTTATGCTCCACCAAATTTGCTATTTGGTTCTCAAGAGAGCTTTCCAATTCCAAACCCATATCCTTAAAAATCATCTTTAAATCTACCAAAAAACTATTGCGAAAACTTTCTTGATAATCATAAAAATAATTAAAACTATAAAGGAAAGAGGTCATATCAGAATTTATTTGATTATAAGTTGATTTACTTATAACGGCTTCACTCACAAGGTTTAATATGGAATCTATTCTTTTACTATCAATTCTAATCAAATTGACATTTACAGCTGTCTTCTTAGATTCCTTAGAAGAGGCATAACTACCAACTTCGGTATTTAAATTTACATCCTTAATATTTTTTAAATCAATTTCGTTAATATCAAAACTAACAACAACATCTGACAAATCTACCTTTTTAGAAATACTATCCACTGAGGTATTTGATATTAAATAATATACAATAAAATCAAAAAATTTATCAGCTAATAAATCTTCAGGAATAGATTTATAAACTTCTCCTAAACTTTTTAACGCCTGCAACATCTGAAGTCCAGAAATTGTTGACATAGGATTATCTTTATTGAAATTTAACTTTACCTCAAATAACTTAGCATCACCAATACGCTCTCTTAAACTTATAAGCTCATCATTAGAAAGCTGCACTTTTACTTCAGACAGAGTATCATTAACAACAGTATTTCTCTCAATTACCTCTATTTTTGCCAACTCACTATCAATATCAAATTCATCAATTGCATAACTCAAAGCAACACCAGACAATTTGATTTTTTCTTCAATAGTATTATTATTTAAAGATATTAAATAATAATCTACTCTTCTTAAAAACTTATCTGCAATAAGCTGTTCATAATTAGGAAACGTATACAGAATTGGTCCTAAATCTTTTAAAGCTTGAAACATCTGTATACCAGCAATTGTAGACATAGGATTATCTTTATCAAAATAAATACTCACTTTTAAAACTTTTTGACCAAGTCCAACAACTTCGCGCATATCACTAAGCTCACGGGAAGAAAGTAAAAATTCATCATCATTTATATTCTCTAAAGATATTCCGGAAACTGTCTGATGCTCGTCTCCTAAAAACCTTCTTAATTTATTTTTAAGATCGCTTACATCTTGTAAATAAACATCTCCATTAAGACGTGCATCAAGCATTCCTTTTATTACATCAAGTGCATTTAAAAGTAAATCAACAAGGTCATTACATATTTTTAATTTGTTATCTCTAATAGCATCAAATACATCTTCAACAATATGAGTAAAACCTGAAAGTTCCATCATATCAACAGAAGCTGAGCCGCCCTTAAGAGTATGCGCCGCCCTAAATATCTCATCAATAGTTTCTGCATTACTAGGGTCATCCTCTAATGACATAATATTTTCTTCAAGAGTATCTACAAGATTCTGAGCTTCCTCAAAAAAAATCTCTAAAAGCTCTTTGTTTTCTGAATCTAGCATTAGCTTATTTTTCCTACTTTACCTTAATAGAGGCTCAATCTTAAAGATTCAGCCCTATTAACGAATTAAATTTATTGTTCTTTAGTACGTGCTCCAGATTCATCATTACTACCCTTTTCTAAGAAATCTTGAAAAGACTGATCTGGCATTGACACATCTTCTTTAATCTTTAAAACTTTCTTAAGAGCTTCCTGTGCTTTTAATTTTCGAAGTGATTCTGCCCCACGTGTCTCATAAATCTTAAATACAGATTCATTATCAATATCAGAATCCAAAGAAACACTTAACTTATCATAAATAACTCTTACATCTTTAACATAAAAAATCAAATTCTGATCTTTTGAGCTATGAGACTTTGACACTCTAAATGCCTTAAATCTCATCTTACTTGAAGGAAGAGGATAGTTAGGAATATTATCTTTACCTGTTATAGCACTTATGCCTGGAAGATAATTAGGATTTGACCATACCAAATCTGCCCAACCTTTAAATCTTAAGGTACCTAAAGGATAAACATATTCCATCCCACTCATATCTTCAAATAAAACTTCAAGATCAACCTCATGACCCAAACTGTAAACAGTAACCTTAACTTCTCTCATAGTTTTAACATTATCAATTAAACCTTTACCTAAAAATTGATTTCCGTCTTCTCCAGCATGAAAAGGAATCTTAAATGGAGGTAAAATCATTGCAGAAGATTGAGAATAACTTGGAAATAATACTCTCACACCTAAGATTGTATCACCTGCATATCTTTTAGATTCACCCTTAACAACAGCTGGAGCAACAACAGAATTTTTTACATAAGCCTGCATCCTAGATGAAGGGGTTAAAAGAACAGTCCAATTACTTATTCCAAGATCTAAGACCATATCTTCTGCCTTCACAATATTTGAAGCCCCAGAATACACAAGTTCAACATAATCTGTAAGATCAAGCTTAGTTGGGCTTGCATCTCTTGAAAGTTCCGCAAAATCAAGAACTAACTCACCAGGCTCATTTTTCACAGCATTATCACCTGATGATGCTCCAGGTACTTCTTGTCCGAAAAGAGAGCTTAAGAAAATAAGAAAAAATAAAACAAAAACAATATTTTTTACTTTAGACATAAAAATCAACTCCTTCTATAAAATCCTTCTATAAAATAATTTATAGCTTTTTATTTTTAATTACAGTATACCCGAGATTGCCTAAAAATGCCTTAAACATTTAGAACATACCCCTCAATAAAAATAACAATTTTTCTAATATTTCCAGGATAGTTAAAATCAATTGTTTCTTTTAAAGATTTAACAAACAAATTTACTCTCAGTTTATCAGAGTCATTATAACCATCATTTTCAAAAAAATTATAAAACTCTTTTGAAAGATTTATAAAATATACATCATTACTTATAAAAGAATACAAAAATTTTACGTTCCTTGTGCCAAATTGCAAAGAAAAACCCTTACTATTACCCAATAGAAAATCTTTAACTAAAAAATCCAAATTCTCTTTAAGAGTTTTTTTCTCCTTTAAATATCTTAAATCAGCAATCAATTCATTTTCACAATAAAAATAGAAAACTTTCCTAAAGAAGATTTTCTCATAATTTAAAAAAATCATACATAAAGAAAATAGAAAACTTAACAATAAAAGTGCAATTAGTATCTCAAATGAATATTTTGCTCCATTACGACTAAAAAAACTACAATAAATAGAATTATTTTTCATAAAATTCAATAAACCTAATTAAAGATTTAAGTACTAATATATTTATCTTACTCATATAATTGTAATCCAAAATTAACATAGCATCAGCAATGTTAGATAAAAACCCAATTTCAATTAACACAGCAGGCATACTACTATTTTTAATCACAAACCACTGCTCTTCTCTAATTGATCGAATTTTGGTCTCACATAAAACATCAATAAAAGTCTCATATAAAATCTCAGCTAATTTTTTTGACTCATATTTATACTTAATATCTAGTATATCATTAAGCTCCCTCAAGTATCTATTACCTCTAATATCATATCCTTTAAAATTTCTTACAACTTCTCTTTTGGAATCTTGAGGAAGATACCAAAATTCAATTCCCCTGGCTTTAGGATTTGGCGCATTATTCACATGTATTGATAAAAATATAACATTATGTGGAAAATCTGGTTTAATTGCATTCGCAAGCTCAGACCTATCTTGCAATGACACAAAAACATCATCTACACGTGTTAATAAAATGTTTCTGTCTAAAAAATAATTACTCAAGATTTTATATAAATGCATAGAATAAGTTAAAGAAAAATCTTTCTCTAAAAGAGTAATATCATGTTCATTGATTTTATGAGTTACAATAGCTCCTCTATCACGTCCGCCATGACCAGGATCAATTACTATCGACGTTATTCGTGGCTTACTGTAGCTTTGCAAAGCTCTAAAATGATTTTCAATCTGCATCAAAGCCCTCTTGGTTATCAAAATCTCTCCCTCCTTTAAAAGGATAGGATCTACATAAATATAATAACCAACAGATGAGAGACCATATTCAAAACCTACTTTAAGCTTAAGATGTCCCTTCTCATGTTCAATTGTAAGAATATCATTTGCAATATCAAAGTTAAACTTAAAAAACTTACTATCAAGTGAATCCAGAATATTAACGTAATCAACTTCCTGAGCCTCTAAAAACAGATAAACAGAGATTAAATTAATCAATAATATTATTTTCCCAAAGTTCAATTGCACTCTTTAAGTCACCTTTAAACCTTAAGCTATTTTTAGTAATTTCATGTTTGATTTCTTTAAATTCTCTGCCAAATTTAAAAGGGTTAATGCCATATCTTAAGCATAGTTTCAAAAATCTAAAGAACGAAAATTTTATTCCATTTCCAACAAAAATAGGAACATAATTTTTAAGCAAAAAGATCAAAAAACTTCTATTTTTTGTCAAATCTTCTGGAACATTTAAAGCGGTATATTGTATTCGAAGTTTTCTATAGATATGGACACTTTCCCCGAAATAAATAGCCCTAAGTCCAAAATCCAGTCTTTGAAAATATTCATTTTTAATTCTTCTATCAAACCCCCCTAGTTGAACAAACCTTTCTTTAGAGTAAAGACCACAATAATCCATAGTAATTAAACTTTTCTCATAATCACTCTCAGAATTTATCAAAATTACCTTAAATTTCTGCTGTTCATCAATAGTGGGAATAAAAACTGATGGAACAACTTCCTCTTCTTTGTCAAAAAACTCTCCACCAACAAGAAGCACATTCTTTTTAACTATTTCATCAAATATATTAGGAATCCAAAAAGGATTTAACAAATACATATCACTTTGCAACACAAAAACAAAACTACAAATGGATTCTTTCATAGCTAAGTTGACCTTCTCGCCAGAATTCAAATCATCAGAAAGTAAAATAAACTTCAATTTATCATAACTCTCTGAAATAAATTGAAGAGAATTTCTATTACTTTGCTTTTCAATAGAAATAATTTCTCTGATAAAATCAAAATTAGAGAGAGATCCAAATAAATCTTCTCTAAAAATTTTTGTACCCCTATTTAAAATTACAAAAGAGATTCCAAAAGTTGACCTTTGTACATAATTATTTTTAGACTGAATCACTGTATAAGAATAGTCATTACTCTTAAAATACATAAACTTACTTCAAAAATCCTTATAATTAAACTATAATAACTATATGATAAGCACTAAAATGTTAAAAATAAGTATTTTAAACATTGATCAATTAAAATATAGCATAGTTATTGCTGTTTTAATACTCATAACATTGATAAGTTGCAAAGATAAAAATGTAACATACGATAAAAGAATAAAAAAAATACTTGATAATAACAAAATTGAATACAGAATAGATAAAGAAAATGACTTTATTGTATCAAAAATCATCAATGACACAAAAACAGAAATGATAGTCAGATCAAAACTAAATTCATATCAAAATTCAAAAACAAGAGAAATATTTGGAATTGTCGAAATATTCGATGTCAATTCAAACAAAATTCAAGAAATATCAGAATCTCTAATGAGTGATAGCTACAATAACCGAGTTTTAGGATCATGGGAAATCATTCATGATCCTGAAAGGGGAAATAATTCTTTAGTATATATTGTCAAAGCTGAAGAAAATGCAAAAGAAACTTTTCTACTCGACGCTCTTGAAGAAGTCGCAGCAACAATATCCATCTTTAAAAAGGTAATAAAGGGTAATGACATAGAAGTCAATACTAAAAATATATCTAATGAAATTGATAATGATACCTTACAAAATGAAGAAAAAATGAAAGACCATGCAGAAGAAGAGCTTCAAAAAATAAAAGCCGAGTAACTATTCTACGTTTAAAGAATTAACATCAAAATTAAATTTCACCCTGTCACCTACCTTAATTTTAAATTTAGAAAAAGAACCTTCCGGAACCTCAAGAGCATACTTGACCTTATACCTAGAATTTACAACCCTTTGTGAAAAAGGAACTAAACTGTAAATTTCCTTAATAACACCTACAGAATTAATATAAGCAATCTCAAGTGGTACAGAGGTATCTTTCATCCAAAAAGATAAATTCTTCTCTTCTTTAAAAATAAAAAGCATACCATTATTTTCATTTATACTCTCAGTTCCCATATACCCTTTAGATCTAGTAATTTCATCAAGCGCAAGCTTAACAAAAAACTTAGTATCATTAATAATAATTTCTTTATCATATACATGATTGGTACACGATATATAAAAAATTAATGCAAAAAGAGCTCTCAGGATCAACGCTCCTTATTAACATAAGACTTTAATGTCATCCTTAAAATATTACTATTCAAAGCAATAATAGAATCACCAATATCCCAAACATAATTGAAAGGAGTTACAACAGTAGCATCGCCAAATTTTTCCCTGACACTAAGAATAATAGAATATTGAGAAATCAACTTTCTATCAAAAACAAAAGTATATGAATAAAGCCTATCGTTATCAAAACTAAAGTAAGCATACCTTATAGGGGCTTTACCTTTAAATTTTAAAATTTGTGTTTTAGCATAAGGAAATTCAACTTCTTCAATATCAGAATACAAAATAGAAGTTTGACGAACATTATCCTCAACAAATTTAACATTCTCTCCAATCTTAAAAGATAAAAAAACAGAAAACAAGTAAAAAACTGTAATTCCCATATGACTTCATCCTTAGAAAAAAAGAATGTAAACAAAAAGCAAAACTATTAAAAAACTCGCAAATAAATAAAGCATAACACTAACATTAAATCCAAAACAGAATCTCGACTTTAAAAAATCATTATTAGTTTTGGATCCCTTAAATCTTGATCTCTGTCTCATTCTAAAAGTACGCTCTTGAGACTGTTCTTCGAAAGGACTATAACTACATTTTGGACAACCATTCTCAAATGCAGAAATAATACCTACATATCCACAATTTGGACATTCAAGATCGCCTAGTTTAGAGTGACAATTTAAACACACAGACTTATTAAGTTCAACCTTTCCCCCACAATGTTCACAAAAAACCTCAAAATTGACTTTTTTCAAACTATAATCCTTTAAACACAATACTTAAAAAGTGTATATATTAATTATCATATAAAATATATTAATATATTTAAATAGGAAGACTAAAATGAAATCAGGATTTGTATCAATTATAGGTAGACCTTCAACAGGGAAATCTACACTTTTAAATTCAATATGTAAACACCAAATATCAATTATTTCATCCATACCACAAACAACTAGAAACAAAATTAAAGGAATATTTACAGATAAAAGAGGTCAAATTATTTTCATAGATACACCGGGATTTCATCTAAGTAAAAAGCAATTCAATATAGCACTGATGCATAACGTACATTCTGCAATTAAAGAAACAGAATTAATTCTTTATGTAATTGACATTCAAGATAAACCTGGCATTGAAGAGAATGAAATATTAACAATTATCATTAAATCCAAAATTAATTTCTTAGTAGTCATCAACAAAATTGATATTCAAAAAACAAAAGAAAGAGAAATAATGATATTTTTAGAAGAAAAAGGAATAAAAAAAGACAATATTATAAAAATCTCTGCTGAACAAAAAATCAATATTGAAAAAATTAAAGATAAGATTTATGAAAATCTCCAAGAAGGACCTCTTTATTATCCAGAAGAATATTATACAGATCAAGAAATGAACTTAAGAATTAGCGAAATAATTAGAGGCGTAACGATTAAAAAACTCAAAGAAGAACTACCATATTCTTTATATATAGAGATCGAAATCTTAGAAGATAGAAAAAATAAACTTTTTATCAAAGCAAGTATTATTGTAGCCGTAGAGAGTCAAAAAGGCATAATAGTCGGCAAAGGAGGCAAAGGAATAAAAATAATTGGAGAAGAAGCAAGAAAGATAATATCAGAAATATTTGAAAAAAAATGTGATTTATTCTTACAAGTAAAATTAAGAAAAAATTGGAACAAAAACTCTAAACTAATTAAAAATTTAATCAATTAACACAACAACATCTTAAAACATCTCTTTAAAATCTTGAAACAAAAAACATAGAATGCTAAAATTAAGTTTTCAATAGGGGTAATATTTATGAAAACAGCACACTGGGCAGATTTCTATGCAAAAAAAATCATAGAAGAAAAAGGTGAAAAGGAACAATACACAGTTGCATCAGGCATTACTCCATCAGGCACTGTGCATATTGGAAACTTTAGAGAAGTAATTTCCGTTGACCTTGTAGCAAGAGCATTAAAAGATGCAAACAAAAATGTAAGATTTATATACTCATGGGATAACTATGATGTATTTAGAAAAGTACCTAAGAACATGCCCGATCAAGAATTACTGACAACTCATTTAAGACAAGCAATCACAAGGGTTCCTGACACCAAAACTAATCAATCAAGCTATGCAAGAGCAAACGAAGTGGAATTCGAAAAATATCTACCTATTGTAGGTATTAAGCCAGAATTTATAAATCAAAGTCTAAAATATATGTCAAGTGATTACTCGAATCAAATTAAGTTTGCACTAGATCATAAAGATGAAATAGCAAAAGTCCTTAATCAATATAGAACAACAAAACTTGCTGACAACTGGTACCCTATTAGCATTTTTTGCACCAAATGCGACAGAGATACTACAACAGTAAAAAACTATAATCATTGCTATTCCATTGAATACCATTGCGAATGCGGTAATAAGGAATCACTCGATTTAAGAAAAACATGGGCTGCAAAACTTCCATGGAGAATCGACTGGCCAATGCGATGGAAATACGAAAACGTCGATTTTGAACCTGCTGGAAAAGATCATCATAGTAGTGGAGGAAGTTTTGACACCTCAATAGAAATTGTAAAAATTTTTGGAGGAACTCCGCCCATAACATTTCAGTATGATTTTATATCAATCAAAGGACGTGGAGGAAAAATATCTTCATCATCTGGAGATGTCGTGTCATTAAAAGATGTCCTTGAAATATATACTCCTGAAGTTACAAGATTCTTATTTGCATCAACAAAACCCAACACAGAATTTTCAATATCATTCGATCTTGATGTAATAAAGATTTATGAAGATTATGATAAATTTGAAAGAGTATATTATGGAATTGACGATATTAAAGAAAATAAAAAAGAAGCTTTTAAAAGAATTTACGAACTCTCTCAACCAAAAGCACCAGATAAAGAAATTCCATATCAAATTGGTTTTAGACATTTGAGTGTAATTTGTCAAATTTTTGAAGGGGACAAAGATAAAATTTTTAAACTTTTAAATGATGTAAAAGAAAACCAAAAAGAAAAACTTATAAACAAAATTGAGTGTTGCACTAACTGGATCAAAAAATTTGCACCTGAAGAATTTAAGTTTTCACTAAGAACCACATTCGATGACACTGAACCCTTAAAGAATAGCAACAAACAAGGAGTAACACAATTACTAGATTTTTTAAAAAAAGATTTTAACAATATAACTGAAAAAGAAATTCAAGATGAAATTTATAATATCGCAAGAAGCAATAACATTGAACCCCCATTATTCTTTAAACAAATTTACAATATATTAATTAATAAAGACAAAGGACCGAAATTAGCAGGATTTATTAAAGCAATTGGTATTCAAAAATTTGAGGAAATTGTAAAACACTATATTTAGATTTAATAATAAATGACTTATAAATAAAATAAAAAGAGATTATTAATTTAAACAATCTCTTTTTATCAATAGTATTTTATAACTTCTTTATTTTTTCTTTCCTTGATTAGCAACAAATTCCATAGCCGCTTTAATCTTATCCTCGTCACCTAAGTAGTAATGTTTAATAGGTCTTAAATCTCTATCAAGTTCATAAACTAAAGGAATACCAGTAGGAATATTAAGCTTTAAAATATCATCATCACTCATATTATCAAGATATTTAACAAGAGCTCTTAAAGAATTTCCATGAGCAGCAATAATAACCTTTTTTCCCTCAATAATAGCTCTAGCAATTTTATCTGTCCAATACGGTATAACTCTTGCAACAGTATCCTTCAAACATTCCGTTGAAGGAAGTTCACTCTTAGGAATCCCTCTATATCTCAAGTCATGAATTGGATGACGTTTATCAGACTCTTCTAAAGGCATAGGAGGAATATCATAACTACGTCTCCACATTAAAACCTTATCCTCTCCATATTTTTCAGCTGTTTCAGCCTTATTTAACCCTTGTAAAGCTCCATAATGCCTTTCATTGAGTCGCCAAGATTTTTCTACATCAATATAAGATTGACCTAACTCATGCAAAATAATATTTAAAGTATCATTAGCTCTTACCAATACCGAGCTAAAAGCAATATCAAAAGAATAGCCTTCTTGTTTAAGAACTCTACCGCCCTCTAAAGCTTCAGAAATACCCTTCTCAGAAAGCTTAACATCAGTCCAGCCTGTAAAAAGATTTTCTTTATTCCATTCACTCTCACCATGACGCACTAAAACTAATTTATACATAAAATCTCCTAAGAAATGTTTTTATTACTTTAATAACAGTTTATCAATTATAAATTAACACAAAATCTAACTAATGTTAATACTCAAAAATTCTCTCACAACCATCAATACAATAAGTTATTAAAAGATTTTACTAAAAATTTAACACTATTGATTATATTATTCTTAATGATATAATTTACCCTACAAGTCTATAAGTAAATCTATATGATTAAGGATAATACATAATGGAAGAACAAAAAAAGCTAGTTTCACAATACGCAATTGATCATTATGTAAAAAGCAACATGCACCTTGGAATTGGAACAGGAACAACGGTTTTTTATGCAATTAAATATTTAAGCGAAAAAATAAAATCTGGGGACTTAAAAAACTTAAAACTTTATCCAACAAGTAGTAATACAAAATATTTACTTGCAAGAGAAAATATTACATATGAGTCCAAATTTACAAAACTCAGCAAAAATATAGACATAACAATTGACGGAGCTGATGAAATTTTATTAGAAACAAAAGCCCTAATAAAGGGTGGTGGAGCAGCTCATCTAATGGAAAAAATAGTGGCATATAATTCTCATCAATTACTGATTATTGCAGATGAAACAAAAATTGTACAAACTTTAGGAACAAGAACATCTGTACCAATTGAAATTATTCCAGATGCTCTTGCATTTATTACAACAAACCTTGAAAACATGAACTTTAATCCTGTTTTAAGGACTTGTAAGTCTAAAGCAGGACCAATAATAACTGATAATAATAACTACATCTTAGATGTAAAAATGAATATCGAAAATCCTAAAGGAGCTGAAAAATACTTTAAATTACTCCCAGGAATACTTGAAATTGGTATTTTTAATCATCAAAACACTAAGATCATATACTATCAAAATGGACAGATTAAAGAAACTTAAAATTCACTTTAAAAGAATTGCTAACTAAATATTCTCTAATCAACCGAAGATAAAAATCCAATTTAAATCTTTCATGTCCATTCAAGTAAAGAATATCATTGCTAAAAACAAATCCTTTACTTAATCTCAAAAGATAATTAATAAAATTACAAAAATCTTCCTGATTATATATAAACCTACGCTTCAAAACAGAAACCTCAAGACCCTTCTTAGTCCCAAGATTTGTAATAAAATGACAAATAAAAAAATCTAAATCACTTAAAATCTCAAAAGCTGCTGTAGATTTCCCACCACCTAAAAAATTATCATCCATCTTAATTACAGCCTTAAGACCATCACCTTTGGAAATAACAAGCAAACTAACAGAATTTACTCCAAGACCCAAATATGGTTTAAGCTCCCAATATCGCAAATTATGTTTACTCTCATGCCCCCTTAAAGCAAAATTTGAAATCTCATAATTCATATAGCCATTAGATTCCAAAAAATCAAAAGCATAAAACCAAAAATCTTCAGCCTTAGCCTCATTATAATTGAAAGAAACATCTTTAAAAATATCAATAATACAATTTTCCTCATCAACTAGAATTTCTGAAAGACAAATATGTTCAGGAGCACATGCAATTAACTTTATTAAATCATTTCTAAGATGCATTTTTTCTTGATAAGGAATATTAATATTTAAGTCAATATTCAAATCAAAATCAAATTTACGAATACCATTTACTGCGTTATTTATTTCAGCTAAAGATATCTCATAAACACCCATCACTTTTAAAAAGTTTGAAGAAAAACTCTTTATATCAATACTAATCCTACTAACAGAAAAATCATTTAAAATTGCTAAAAGTGAAGGTGTAATCTCTAAAGGATGTAATTCAAAGGTAAATTCATCCAATGTAAGAAAATCAAAATTTTGAGATAGAGAAGTTAAAAATGATTCTAAATCAGAATCATTACCAAGCCCTAAGGTTTCGTATTTAATATAAAGAGTCTTAATTTGTGGAGATCCCAAAACCTTTAAATAATAAGACAATTCTTGCAATATTTTATCAAAAAAAACATAACTAAAACACTTGGTGAGATCAATATAAATACTTAAATCCGTTAAACGCAAAAAATTCACTACTTTATAAACAGCCTTTAAAAAATTTAAGTTTAATTATAATATATATAATGATAGCATCAATTATAATGAATTTAAATAACTTCAATATAACACGAAAAATAAAAACAAGAGGTTTGAATGTCTAAAGACTATTACAACATACTTGGAATACACAAAAACGCTACAACAGAAGAAATCAAAAAAGCCTATAAAAAATTAGCCATAAAATATCACCCTGACAAAAATAAAGGAAACAAATTTGCCGAAGAAAAATTTAAAGAAATAAATGAGGCTTATGAAATTCTCTCATCTCCTCAAAAAAAAGCCAATTATGATAATTTTGGAAGTGCAAATTTTAATAATAATTTCAACACAGAGGGATTTAGTAAAGGATTTAAGGATACTGCCTTTCATAATTTTAAAAGCTTCGATTTATTCTCTGATATTTTTGGAGGAACTACAAAAGGCACACTTAAAGATACAGAGATAACTATTAAAATTTCACTATATGACGCTTATATGGGAGGTAAAAAAGCAATATTAATAAACAACGAAAAAATTGACATTAATATTCCAAAGGGAACAATTGAGACTACTAAATTAAAGTTTAATGAAAAGGGAAGCATAAATCCAATTTCCGGGAAAAGAAGTAACTTAATTATCAAATTTGAAATATCAAGTTATAAAAATTTTACTTTAAAAGAACGAAATTTAGAAACAAAAATTAATGTATATCCATGGGAAATAGCTTTGGGTAGTGAAAAAGTCTTTGAAACAATTGAAGGTAAAAAAATAAAGATAAAAATTCCAAAAGATACAAAAAATGAAGAAATACTAAGTTTAAAAGGTCTTGGCATGCCTGCACTTGGCAATACCAGCAAAGGGGATCTCAGAGTTAAACTAATAGTAAATGTTCCTAAAATCATTAACGATGAAGTAAAAAAAATATATGAACGACTAAAAGAAATATATAATTAGAAATTTTAAACAAATAAATGCTCAAAATTTTTCAAGCTTTTCTCCCAATCAAGCTTAAAATCATTAAGCCTGTTTATTTTAAGTTCATATTCCTTAATTCCATCTTCAATATTATTAAAATTTTTATTAACATCTACTGAAAATTGAATAATATCACCTTGACGAGGAGAAAGACTAAAGAAAGTAAACTTCCAACCCCCAGAATTTATAATAGATATTATCCTTTTCTGAAAAACACAATCTGATACTAAAACAAGTTTCTGAAACTCTTTTCTACGAAAATAAATAAACTCATTCCACTCATTAAAAATAGCACCTGGCAATTCATCTATACCAATCTCAATAATATTACTTATAGACAAAAGGATATTAAGAGTTTCTAATAAATTCAAATAATAACTCTCAAAACACTGAATAGTAATATCTAATAAAGAAATTTTAACAAGCAACTTAGATATATCAAGACTATGATCTTTCATAATTTTTGATATTCTTTCTTTTGCATATTCTATAACAAATTTTTTATGTGTATCTTTAATATACTCACTTACCTTAACCTGCTCCACCTTTTCACAATACTCATCAATTTTCTTATTGATCAAATCCAGACTATTATTATTAGCCTCATTAGAAAAAAAATCAATCGTATTTGCCAATCTTTCCAAAAACTCTTCTTTAATAAAAAAAGTGGCAATTTTGATGCAAGAGTATGGGGTTTTATTTTTTCTATCAAATTCCTCAATCTTTTTCTTAAGATCTACCCTAAAATTCAAATATCTAAGTTTATCTAAAAATTTATTAAAAGTATCTTCATTACTTAAAAGTACATCATATTCTAAATTTAGAAATTCTGATGACGGATAATATTTTTTTATCAAATTTTTAATAGTGACCAAAGCATCACAAAATATTTTCTTATTAAGATTTAAACTATCATTTAACTTTGAAGAAGTACTAACAACTCTAGCAATATCTTTATAAACTTTATCTAAAAAAACAATCTTACTTTTAAGCAAATTAGCATCATTAATAAGACTTGACTGTTCCTTATAAGAATAATAATTTATTAAACTATATCTAAAAATACTAAAATTTAAATGTTTTTGAAAATCAAAAAACCTATAAAACCCTAATGAACCAAAATCAAGAAACTTCATATCATAATATTATAACAAAACATCTATTTAATTTTTTTATAACAACTTAAAAGAATAGGAGAAGCTATAAAAATTGAAGAATAAGTACCAACAACAACACCTACCATAAATATTAGAGAAAAATCTTTAATAGCTCCCTCAGTAAACACATAAATAGAGAGTACAGCAACAAATGTCGTCATAGATGTCAAAATAGTTCTTGATAAAGTTTGCTTAATACTTACATTTAAAATATTTACAAATAAAGTATCTGTCATATTCCTAGAATTTTCCCTAATTCTATCAAAAATAATTATCGTGTCATTTAAAGAATACCCAATAATTGTCAATATAGAAACGATTATTGAACTATTTATTTCTATCCTAAATATCCCTAAAAAAGCAACTACAAAAAGTATATCATGTATCGTTGCAAATATTGATGCAACAGCATAACTCAACCTAAATCTCAACGCCACATAAAATAAAATAAGTGTAAATGTTAAACAAACCAATAACATTGATTTTGTCCTTAAAATAGATGAAAAATTTGAATCAATAAAATAAGAATCAAGAATTTCAACATTAGCACCAAATTCAGTATTCAATTTATCAATTAATGTACTGTGAATCTCTTTTTTTAAAGCATAATCAGTAATGTCTGACTTCACTATAATAGAGAACTGACTCTTAGAATCATCACTTGAAATAATTTTATTAACATCAAATGTTTTATAAACTGAAGAGAGTATTCTTTGTATATCATAATCTTTAATACCTGATTTATCTATTACAAAATTAATATTAACTCCTGAAGAAAAGTCTATTCCCCAATTATAACCACCATGATACATAAAAGTATAAATAAAGCCTGATAAGATCATACAAAAACTAACTATAATAACTTTATTTCCATATTTTAAAAAATTAAACACCTTTTGCATAATTTGAACTCCAAGAGATACTTAAACATTTGCTTTTACTAAAAGACATAATAAATTCCAAAATAAACCTTGAAAAGATTAAACTACTAAAAAGTGATGCTACAATCCCTATAGACAAAGTCCAAGCAAAACCTTGAATAGTCCCGGTTCCAAGAAGAGTTAAAAAAAGCACAGCAATAAATGTTGTAATATTTGAATCCATTATTGCCCAAAAAGCTTTTTTAAATCCATCATCAAATGCTCTCTCAAATTTTCGACCATTTCTAATCTCTTCCTTAATCCGCTCATAAATAATTATGTTAATATCAACAGCCATACCCATTGTCAATACAAGACCTGCAATACTTGTAAGAGTCAAAGTAAAGTTAAATGCTGACAAAATTGCCAATATTAAAAATAAATTATAAATAACCAATGAAAAACCCGCTACAAAACCACTTATCTTGTAATATGCCAACATAAATAAGAAAACCAAAACAAGCGCAAGAAGAGATGCTTTTATTCCAAGTTTAACTGTTTTCTCTCCAATAGTAGGTCCAATAATTCTTAAATCATCTATCTTTATTTCAACTGGAAAAGCTGCTGTTTTAAAAACAAGTGCAAGCTCACTAGCTTCGCGCTTATCAAAAGAATCTCCCTGAATTGAAACATTTCCACCAGCAATAGCATGACTAATATTAGCCACTGATTTAATTTTTCCTTCCATAACTACAGCTAAAGCCTTACCAATATTTTTTTTGGTAAATTCAAAAAATTTTTCACTTCCCTCATTATCTAGATTAAATGTAACCATATCTCTACCTGTTTTGTGATCGTTTAACAAC
The DNA here is from genome assembly GCF_023035815.1 of Borrelia parkeri. Lineage (NCBI taxonomy): Bacteria > Pseudomonadati > Spirochaetota > Spirochaetia > Spirochaetales > Borreliaceae > Borrelia > Borrelia parkeri. Next base: position 696,162 of record NZ_CP073159.1, on the reverse strand, counting down.
CCAGCATCACTAATATGAGAACCATCAAACGAACTCTCAACACTAGAATCAACAACATAATAACGAACTGTAGATTCATCATCAATACCATAAGAATCCTTAACATACCAAGGAAAAATTTCCTTATTATCTCCAAGTCCCATGCTATTTTTAATATCAGAAATTGAGTAAAGAGGTCCGGCTTCTAGTATTTTAGTATTAAGAACAGAAGTAGTCTCATTATCAACCACATAAAAGATCAAATTTCCTCTACCACTTAAAAGAGAATCAACACGCTTCTCATCCATTTCTCCTGGAACATCTAAAAAAATCTTATTTCCACTTGCTTCTCTCGTAATCTTAGGTTCTGTAAGCCCAAAGGTGTCTACTCTCTCTTTAAGTATTTGCATTGTACGTTCAAAAGCTTCTTCCTTTTCTTGAAAACTCAAAGTTTTTCCCAATTTTTGTTCAAGACCTGAGTAATCAAGAGAAATAGTAACACTCATTCCTCCAGACAAATCAAGTCCAAGTTGTATTATTCTGTTTTTATTCCTCTTTATCTCTTCATAATACCTATAAATTTCAAGACTAAGTTCTTCAATATCAGAATCTGTTAAAAAACCATCTCTTAAGACTTTGACATTATCAAAAGATTTGGGAAACTCTTTTCCATAAATCTTATAATTATTTTGAGCAATTGGAATTAAATACTTCAAATCATCTGGAATTTGAGCATTAGGATTCTTTTGATACAACTTTTTAAGTTCAATAAGTGAACTCAATGCCTTATTTTTAGAATAATCCCTTAAAGCCTCTTTTGAATATGAACTAATTTTTTTATCCTCATCGTTAGTAAAAAAATACCATTTTAGAGTAGGAAATATTAAAAGATAAGCAAATGATGTCACACATAGTATTAATATAAATTTAGAGACTTTATTCATAAATAACACCCTTATTACATTAATTTAACTTAAATATCATGCTAAATGAACATTCAAATTAATATTATATATTAAATCGCTTCTAACGCCTTAATTTTTATCTTTAATTTCATCAAGAATAATTCTTTCAACTGAAGTTTTTATAAACCTTACCTCTGAAGTTGGACTAAGTTCAAGCACAACTTCAGAATCATTAACCTTTTTAACAATCCCAAAAATCCCACCTATAGTTAAGACCTTATCACCCTTTTTAAGGTTTTTGATCATATCCTTTTTTTTCTTCTCTTCTTTACGCTGAGGCGATATTACTAAAAACCAAAATATAGCAATTACGGGAATAAAAACCAATAAACTCCTAAAAAAACTACTGCTATGGCTAAAATCTTGCAATAAAAACATAAAATTTCCTAACTTTTAAACATAAGTAACTTTTATACTAGCAATATTACCTGGATAAATTACCCCAAAGAGGAGCTCAAGCTCCTCTCTTTTACTATAACTAGATTTGCTAATCTTATTATACCTGTCAATTAAGTACTCAATAAGAGTATCATCATTTTTATAAATAGCCTTGCTAAAAGCACTTCTATAAAACCCAAGCTCGCAAAGCTCCTCTACACTCTTATCTTTATGCTGAATTAAAAGCTCTTTATCTACTATAGCCTTAGAACCATCATAACCTATACAAAAGACAAACTCATTTTCACTCAAATCTAGCTCCTTAGTGCAATAAACATCCTAATCAAGGAGAAATTTGTGTAAAACTAATTTACATCATTCCCATTCCAGGATCCATAGGATACCCGCCACCAGTATTACTCTTTTCTTCTTTAACTTCAGTAATAGCACACTCTGTTGTCAAGAGCAATCCTGCAATTGAAGCCGCATTTTGAAGAGCACTTCTTGTAACCTTAGCAGGGTCAATTATACCACTCTCAATCATATTTACCCATTTAAAACTAGCTGCATCAAAACCAAGTCCTTTTTTGTCAGTTTTAATCTGATGAATATAAATAGAACTCTCAAATCCAGCATTAGCAATTATTTGTCTCATTGGTTCTTCAAGACTTCTCTTCACGATCTCAAAACCTTGCTTCTCTTCATAGCTAAGTTTACTTGTATCAACTGTATCAAGATACATAGCAACTTCAATAAGAGTTGACCCACCACCAGGAACAACACCTTCTTCAACAGCAGCACGAGTTGCAGATAAAGCATCCTCAACCCTATGTTTTTTCTCTTTAAGTTCCAGCTCAGTAACAGCACCAACATTAATAACGGCAACTCCACCAACAAGTTTTGCAAGACGTTCTTGGAGTTTTTCTTTATCATATTCAGAACTTGTCTCTTCAATTTGTTTTTTAATAAGCTCTGCACGCTCTTTGATTTGCTCTTTATTTCCAGTATTAATAATTGTAGTATTATCTTTATCAACTTTTACTGATTTAGCCTGACCAAGCTGCTCAAGTTCAACATTCTCAAGAGTAAGTCCCAATTCTTCACTAACAAACACTCCTCCAGTAAGTATTGCAATGTCTTCAAGCATTGCCTTACGTCTGTCACCAAATCCAGGAGCTTTAATTGCACAAACCTTTAAAGCCCCACGAACACTATTTAGAACAAGTGCAGCAAGAGCATCACCCTCAATATCTTCAGCAATAATTAACAAAGGCTTATTTGTATTTAAAACTTTTTCTAGAACTGGCAAAAGTTCTTTAATCGTACTAATCTTCTTCTCACATATTAAGATATAGGCATCATCAAAGCTTACACTCATATTTTCTTTATTTGTAGAAAAATAAGGAGATAAATATCCTCTATCAAATTGCATGCCCTCAACATAAGAGATTGTAGTATCAAAAGTCTTTGACTCCTCAACAGTAATAACTCCATCTTTACCAACTCTGTCCATTGCTTCAGCAATTTTTTCACCTATGGAAGTATCATTGTTTGCAGAAATAGATGCTACCTGCGCAATTTCTTCCTTAGTAGTGATTTTTTTAGCTGATTTACGAATTTTCTCAGAAGCTAAAGCCACAGCATGCTCTATCCCTTTTTTTATTCCAATTGGATTAATTCCAGAAGAAACATTCTTAAGGCCCTCTCTTGCAATTGCATAAGCAAGTACAGTAGCAGTAGTAGTTCCATCCCCAGCTAGATCATTTGTTTTAATTGCAACTTCTTTTAAAAGTTGTGCTCCCATATTTTCAAGAGCATTATCAAGCTCAATTTCACGAGCAACACTCACTCCATCTTTTGTAACAGTAGGAGACCCAAATTTTTTATCAATTAAAACATTTCTCCCCTTAGGACCAAGGGTTACTTTCACAGCATTTGATAATTTTTCAATACCGCTTAGTAAACTTTTTCTAGCATCTTCATTAAAATATATGTCCTTAGCCATAAATTTGACTCCTTTTAAGCATAAAATTTAAAGTTAAATTAAATATCACATTATAAAGTTAGTATGAACTTCATACATATCACTATAAAAATATAAATTTTTTTTACTCATTAATCAAGACAAAATAACATAAAAATCAAGAAACCTCTTTGCAGCAATTTACTGTAAAATCAATACCAGTTATACTAATCTAATATATACTTATGTAAAGATTTTTTATGATGTTTAGAAAATTTAGAAATTCAAGGACTTATATTGTTATCATTTCAATAACTGCATTTGCTGAGAGTAAGTTATATTCCATTTTATCAAATACCAAATATTTAATTGAAAACAAAAATCTCAGCTATAAGATACATTGGACATTCCCAACATATTTTTTTGAAATTTTAAAATTAAATCCAGAATTAAATGAATGGTTCTTTAACAGACTCAAAAATAATGAAGATATTTATATTCCAAGTACATACAGCGGCAGTCCCCATGAATACATGTTACATGATGAAATACACGTAGATCTATACTGGGCTTTAAAAAACCCATTTAAAAGTGGATATAAAGACTTATTTAAGGATAATCCACATACATTTTACGTATACAACATGGAAAAATTAAGAAAGAGAGTACTTGCACTATATAGAAAGCTTAATTTTAACTATATAGAAGGAATAAGAATTGCAAAAAATAATAAAAAATATTTAGTTTTCTATAAAAATAACTGTCAATTTTTGTCAGAAATTCAAAAACCTGAAACACAAAAACAAAATATTGATACGCTTATTTACTTTTATGAAATTAAAGATATCTATAACAATCAAGAATTAAAGAACTTTTTACTATCTTTAAAAGAACTAGATGCAAACTTTTACAGTATTAAAATACAAAATTTAGAAGGCAAAAAAATAAACACAGAGCTCTTAGAAATCCCAGAATTTAACTCATTAAAAGAACAAGCAATAATACTACAATTTCAAAACAAAAGATTAAAAGAATATCAAATAAATGAAATTTCTTTAAAAGAATTTTTAGTTAATAAAAATTTTGAATATCATTCGACTAATCTAGAACCTATTACAAGTAAAAATATTGAATATAACATGGAAGGCAATTTTACACTATCTCATGAAAAATACCATGTAAAATTTGAAGAAGGCAAACTAAATAAAATCAAATATAAAGAGAGAAAAGCTGAATTTTTAGATTCTTGCAGAACTTACATTAAGATCTTATCACAAAAAGATATAATTATAGAACCAACTATTGAAAGTTCATTTTCATTTTCAAATGAAAAAATTGTAGGAATTAGACAATACTTAAATTTCAATACAAAAGAAAAATCAATAATTGATTTTTTCCTAGACGAAAACCTTGCAAGCTTTTTTATATCGATTAAAATAGCATGGCCTTCTGTTATAACTTGTAATAATAAAAGCCTAAAACTCAGTAACACAAATTATTTACTTGAATATTCAAGTCTAGAGATACCCATTTTCGAAGTTGAGAAAGGAACAAACTTAAAAATTACCGCAAAATACAATGATTTTGATACTTATGAAAAAATTATTGAAACAAAAAAAGACATAAAAGGATACATTAATGGCACAGAATTCTTAATATCTAAAGGAAACGATCAAAACAGTAATTTTTTCATAAGTTTTTTAAATATCGAAAAACATATTATATATACGATTAATTATAAAATCGCAAAAAGAGGTTTTAAGAGATGGTTTATTTTAAATATAGGGGGATCTTACAATACAATAAAAGCTGAAGATTTGAAAAATTATTCTTTGAGTTTAAATTTGCTATTACTCCCAATTAATAACAATTTCGATAATAAAATCAAGATAAACTCAAAAATAAAAACCTTACTTTTTTACCCAAATATAAAAAAAAATGAAAATAAATAGCTATCAGTAGCAAAATATTAATAAACCGTTATAAAATTATTTCTATAAGGACATTAAAGTACTTAATCTTAAATAATAAAGGGTATTATATATGAACAACAATACAATAGAGGTACATTCCACTTTAGAAAAAGTCGGAATTACTAATGACCCTATCTTGCTAAAATCATTAACAACAGAGTTGGGCATGAAAGCCTCACATTCAAGAAATAGAATCATTCTACACATTGCCTCAAATCCAAAAGAGTATTTTACAGCAAAAGAGATTTACAATAAATTAATAAAAGAAATACCAAGTTTATCAAAAGCAACAGTGTATAATACATTAAACATTTTAAAAGAACGTAATATTCTTAAAGATATAAAAACAACCGATCAAAAAGAAACAAGATTCTATCTAAGTTTGACTTCTACAATAGCTCACTTTAAATGCAACAAATGCAATCAAGTTTATCCCATCCAACTTGATGACATTAAAGATATTCTGAAAGACAAACTTGGAGAAGAATGGAAAACCAAATCCATTGAAATTATTTACTCAGGATCATGTAATAATTGTTATCAACAATCTAAAAAAGAAAAATCTAATATTGATTATGAAAATAATTAAAGGAAAGCAATATATGAATATAAAAAACACAATTTTTATCTTGATATTCTTACTTCTTTTAATAGTAGTAGGACCAAGAATAAAATTTAGAAATGAATTTGAAGAAACTAAAATTCCCAATAAACTTGGAGAAATTGATCAATACTTACTAATTGAAGAATCCAAATTCAATCTAGAAGCAAATACAAAAAAAGAAATCATATGGAACGGGGATCAAAAAAGAACAGAATACGCAGTAATATATATTCACGGATTTGGAGCATCTAAAAATGAGATTTATCCTATCCCAAATAACATAGCAAAAGCATTAAACGCAAATATCTTCTTTACAAGACTCAAAGGACACGGAATTAACGACAAAAACGCATTTAAAGACGTCAAAACTAAAGACTGGTTAAGAGATATTGATGAAGCCATTCAAATTGGACAATCAATAGGAGAAAAATTAATACTCATTGGAACCTCAAATGGTGGAGCTTGTGCTATTTGGGCATTAAAAAACTACCCAGACAAAATATATTCTGCCTTTTTAATATCACCTAATATTTATCCTAAAGACAAAAGAACAAGTTTAATTTACTATCCTTGGGGACGTCAAATTGCTTACCTTATAACAGGTGGATATAATGAACTTGAAATAAGACAAAATAAAAAAATAGAACATGAAGAGGTCACACCATTCCATTCACCAATACGACAAGTCGATTCAATAATTGCAATGATGGGTCTTGTTAAATTAATTAATAATAATGGTTTCAATGAGATAAAAACTCCGCTAACAATAGCTTATTCCCCAAATGACCCTACAGTAGATTCTCAAACAATAAATAAATTCATAAGTGAATATGGAGGATATAAAAAAACAATACCAATGATCCTTGTTGAAAGAATTCACTCTCATGTTCCTGCAGGAAATCATAGTTACAGGAGTGCTCAAAATACATCTTATTTAACAAAACATGCAGTTGATTTTATTAAAAATATAAAAAGCAAGTGATATACAAAAGTATACACTTGCTTAAAAAATCCAACCTGGAATTAATTACCAAGAATTTCTTCAATTTCATTTTTAAGCACACTAACACCAGGACCATAAATCACTTGCACGCCACTATCCTTGATAAGGACTCCCTTTGCTCCTGTATTCTCTAAGGTATTTTTTAAAACTTTAAGAGAATCTTTCACAGTAACTCTAAGCCTTGTAGCACAACAATCAAGTTCAATAATATTATCACCTCCCCCAAGTCCCATAATTACTTGAGATGCAACATTATCTCCCTTGACATTTGAATCAGAAAGAAATGTGTCATTAGAATTTATAGTATCTTCTCTCCCAGGGGTTTTATAGTCAAATTTAGATATTAAAAAGGCAAAACTAAAATAATATAGGAAAAACCAAAAAACACCTACCAATGGAACTAAAACCCAATTTGTTCTTGCATTCCCCTGCAAAATTCCAAAAAGAATAAAATCAATAAATCCTCCAGAAAAAGTCTGTCCTATTGTGATTTGTAACATATGAGCCAACATAAATGCAAAACCATCAAATACTGCATGAATCACATAAAGAACTGGTGCTACAAAGAGAAAAGAAAATTCAAGAGGTTCTGTAATTCCTGTCAAAAAAGAAGTTAAAGCTGATGAGAATAAAAGACCAAAAACCTTTGTCTTTTGATTAGGTTTTGCAAGGCGATAAAGCGCAAGAGCAGCACCTGGCAATCCAAACATCATAGTAATAAATCTTCCACTCATAAAACGACTAGTTCCAACAAAAAATTTATCAGTACTATGAGAGGCAAGTTCAGCAAAAAAGATATTCTGAGTTCCCTCAACTAACTTACCATTAATAATTTCAGAACCACCAAGACCTGTTGTCCAGAAAGGCAAATAAAATATATGATGCAGTCCAAAAGGACCAAGCATTCGTAAAAAAATTCCGTAAATCAGAGTACCAACATATCCTGTTGCATCCACTAATACACCCATTTTGCTAATTCCAGCTTGCATGAATGGCCAAAATATAAACATACATACAGCAAGAAGAATATTTGAAAAAGAAACTATTATTGGTATAAACCTAGAACCTGAAAAAAATCCAAGAACTTTTGGGAATTCAATTTTATTAAACTTATTATGAAGATAATAAGTTAAAATGCCAACAATAATTCCTCCAAAAACACCTGTTTCTAAAGTTCTAATTCCAAGTATTAATCCAACAGCTCCTTTTGAGAGCTCCTCGGAATTACTAAACATATCAATTAAAATACCAATAGTAGAATTCAAAACAAGATATCCAATAAAGGCAGCAAGTCCTGCTGTTCCCTTGTCTGATTTTGCAAGTCCAACGGCAACTCCAATTGCAAATATCGGTGGCAAATTAACAAAAATAATAGCACCGGCAGTACGCATTATATTAAATACTGACTGAAGAAAAAATACATTCAAAAAAGAATATGCGTTGATAGTTGCCGGATTAGATAAAGCACCTCCAATACCCAGAAATAATCCTGCTGCAGGAAGAATAGCAATAGGCAACATAAAAGAACGTCCAAACTTTTGGGCATTTTCAAAAAACTTCCCCATAAAACCCTCCTATATCTACTATATAAAAGAAAAACATTAGATATTATAAACACTCCCAAATTTCTTTAACCTCATTTATTTTATCAACAAATTTTTTTGTAATTTCCATAGGCCGTGTAATAGCTCCACCTACAACAACTAAAGAAACCCCAAGCTCAAAACTTCTCTTAGCCTTAAGAGGAGTATCTATTTTTCCCTCAACTATTAACTTTGATTTGAAATTACACTTAAGTAAATTCTTTAAAAAGGCAAAATCATTATCTGCGATATTGCACCCTTCAGTATCCTTGGTATATCCATGTAAAGTCGTACCAATAAAATCAAATCCAAGTTTATCTGCATTAACAGCCTCTTCTAAAGAAGCAATATCTGCCATCAAGAGCTGACTTGGATATTTTTCTTTAATATTATTAAAAAACTCAGACAACAAAAAACCATCGGGACGATTTCTAAGAGTAGCATCAAGAGCAATCACATCAACTCCTTCACTACAAAGTTCATCGACTTCTTTAATAGTAGGTGTAATAAAAACAGGAGAATCATTATAAACTCTCTTAACAATACCTATTATGGGCAAATCAACTTCTGATTTGATTTGATGAATATCTAGAACACTATTGGCCCTAATTCCAATTGCCCCACCCATCTTTGCTGCTAAGGCCATCTTAGACATAATAAAACTACTATGTAGAGGCTCTCCTTCAAGAGCTTGGCAAGATACAATTAGACCTTTTTTAATTTTTTCAATGATATAAAACCTCCTATGATTTAATCTTTTAAAGCAATCTTAAGTTTACAAACTATACCATTTTTTAAAAAGATGCAATTCATCATAAATTTAAGTGCATAAAACACAAATTTCATATCTGTTTAAATTAAGCTATAATTTAACAATGTCAAATAAAATCAACTGGTTCCCTGGTCATATGAAAAGAGCATTAGACTTAATCCAAGCAAATCTTCAAAGAACAAATATTGTATTAGAAATACTTGACGCTAGAGCCCCACTTAGTAGCAAAAATCCACTAACTGAAAAAATAATTAAAAATTCAAATAGGAATAAAATAATACTTTTAAACAAATCAGATCTTGCACAAGAAGTAGAAATTCTGAAATGGAAAGAATATTTTGAAACACTTGGAAATAATGTACTAATCACAAACATATACAAAAAAAGAATGAGAAAACAAATAATAGATAATATAACAAAAATAGCTAATGTGAAAAAAATTAAAACTTACGAAGAAAAAATAAAAGTATTAGTAATAGGGGTACCAAATGTTGGAAAATCATCAATAATTAACCTACTGGTAGGAAAAAAAAGCACAAGTGTTGCAAATAAACCAGGACACACAAAAAATATACAAATATTAAAAATAAACGAAAGAATTAATATCTTTGACATGCCGGGAATATTATGGCACAACTTAGAAGATCAAGAGATTGCAAAAAAACTTGCAATACTAGACATGATAAAAAATGAAATAATAGATAATACAGAACTTGCACTATATCTACTTAAAGAAATGCACATAAATAACAAAACCAAATTACTAAACAAATATAATATAATATCAACAAATTCACTTGAAATTTTAGAAGAATTTGCAAAAATAAGGGGACTTATCAATAAAAAACATACAATAGACATTGAACGGGCATCAAAAATATTAATAAAAGAATATAGGGAAGGAAAATTTGGAAAAATTATACTTGACGTAAAACGTCATAATAACAATAAATACAAGTCATTTACATAAGCATTAATATAAAGTATAATCTAGTTTCATGTGGTTCAATCGACACATGCAAAAAAGGGGGTCCCATTAGTTGAATAATTACATCCTAGAGATTAAAGACTTAAGTCATTATTATACTGATAGTAATAATAAAACTCTAGATACAATTAATTTAAAAATTAAAAAAAATGAATTTATTACCCTACTTGGTCCATCAGGATGCGGTAAAACAACACTAATAAAAATAATAGGGGGTTTTTTAAATCAAAACGAAGGAGAAATTCATTTCCTATCAAAAGAGATTTCAAAAATTACACCTAATAAAAGAGAAATTAACACTGTATTTCAAAACTATGCTCTCTTCCCACACATGAATGTTTTCGACAATATCTCATTCGGACTTAGGATGAAAAAGATAAACAAAAATTTAATTCAAGAAAAAGTAAAAGCTGCACTTTCCTTAATTGGTATGCAAAAATACGCTTACAGAAATATTAATGAACTATCAGGTGGACAAAAACAAAGAGTCGCAATTGCAAGAGCAATAATTATGGAACCTAAACTTTTATTATTAGATGAACCACTCTCAGCTCTTGACTTAAAGATGAGACAAGAAATGCAAAAAGAACTTAAAAAAATACAAAGAAAGCTTGGAATAACATTTATCTATGTCACACACGATCAAGAAGAAGCATTAACAATGAGCGACAGAATAGTCGTAATGAATGAAGGAATAATCCTTCAAATTGGAACACCGGAAGAAATTTACAATGAACCCAAAACAAGATTTGTAGCTAGTTTTATTGGCGAGAGCAATATTTTTGAAGGAACGTATGAAAAAGAATTTATAGTTAAAATGTTTGGTAAAGATTTCAAATGTCTTGACAAAGGATTTAAAAATAAAGAACCCGTTGACCTTGTAATAAGACCAGAAGACGTAAAAATATTACCAAAAGGTCAGGGACATTTAAGTGGAATAATTACTTCAGCAGTATTCCAGGGTGTACACTACGAAATGACACTAGAAATTCAAAAATCTCATTGGTTAGTTCAAAGCACAAAACTGACAAAAGTTGGTGAAGAAGTTGATATCTCATTAGGCCCTGATGATATTCATGTAATGTGCAAGGAATAATAAACATGAATAGAATAATTCTAATACTATATACTCTATTCTTATCAATTTTTATTATCTTCCCATTAGTAATAATAATAGGTTTAGGATTTTTTAATGAGCAAAATGAACTCACATTTGCAAATTTTATAAGATTATTAGAACCAAGCTACTTAAGAATTTTTTCAAGAAGTATAAACTTCGCCTTAATTACAACCATATTTTGTATGCTAATTGGATATCCCACCGCATGGTTTATATCCATGTCAAAAAAAAGTGTTCAAAATATGCTCATAATAATGATAATACTCCCTATGTGGATCAATACCTTACTTAGAACTTATGCTTGGATCAGAATATTAGGAAAAAATGGAATTATTAATAATTTGCTAAAAACCATGGGACTTGAAACTATAGAACTGCTCTACAATGAAAAAGCCGTAATAATCGGTATGGTATATAATTTTCTACCATTTATGGTCTTACCAATATATATAGGACTTTCAAAAATAAAATATGAATATATTGAAGCTGCAAGAGACCTTGGTGCAAGAATGTGGCAAATATTATTATACATAAAGCTACCATTAACATTATCATATCTTGCAACAGGAATAATAATGGTATTCATACCTTCAATAACAGTATTGATTATATCAGATCTATTAGGTGGCGCTAAACAAATTTTAATCGGCAATTTAATTGAAAAACAATTCTTATTCGTGGAAGATTGGCATACTGGAGCTGCTATTTCATTTATTGTAATGATAGTAATATTGATATTCAACTTAATAATACTTAAATTAATGCAAAAAAACAACATAAAATAAGGATGTTAATATGCTTAAAATACTAAAAAATACTTTTTTATTTCTGACACTTGGATTTGTTTATGCACCCATATTAATTTTAATAATTTATTCTTTTAATGCAGGAAACAATGGATTTTTTTTTCAAGGATTTAGCCTAAAATGGTATAAGGAAGTCTTTGCATCACAGCAAATAAAAATAGTCATATATAATACTTTATTAGTAGCAATAGTATCATCCTTAATTTCTATTGTAATTGGTGTTCTGGGGGCTTACAGTATTTACAAAACAAAAAATAAAAAAATAAAAACCATCCTGTTATCAATCAATAAAATACCAATAATTAATCCTGATATCGTAACAGGAATTAGTTTAATGACATTTTTTTCTTTGATAAAAATACAGCTAGGTTTTTCTACAATGCTAATATCCCACATAATCTTCTCAACACCTTACATAATAATAATAATTTTGCCTAAATTATATTCTCTTTCAGAAAACGTTATTGATGCAGCTCGAGATCTTGGAGCATCAGAGATCCAAATTTTCAAAAACATAATATGTCCAGAAATAATTGGAAGTGTGGCAACAGGAGGCCTTATTGCATTTACATTATCGGTTGATGACTTTTTAATATCATTTTTCACAACAGGCCAAGGGTTTAATAATTTATCAATACTCATAAACTCTTTAACTAAGAGAGGAATAAAACCCATAATCAATGCCATTTCTTCTATACTATTTTTTGTAATACTCAGCCTTCTATTTGTTATAAATAAATGTGTAGGAATCAAAAAATTAACAGTAGACACAGAAATTTAATAATAAGGAGTTTAATTTTGAAAAAATCTTTAATATTAACAATAATTTTAACAGTAACCTCTTGTTCTTCTCAAAAAACACAAAGTACTCTTAATGTCCTTAACTGGGCAGAATATATTGATGAAAAATTACTAGCTCAATTTGAAAGAGAAAATAATGTAAAAATCAATTATGAATGTTTCAATAACAATGAAGAAATGATGGCAAAATTTAATAACACAAAAGGTTATTATGACATCATAGTCCCATCAGAATATTTGATTGGAGAATTAATAAGTGCAAGCAAAATTGAAAAGCTAGATTATTCAAAACTGCAAAATGTAAAAAATAATATATTAGATAAATTTTATAATCTAGAACATGACTTTGGTAATTTTTATTCTGTACCTCTCTTTTGGGGAGTAATGGGCATACTTTATAACAAAACCAAAGTTGACATAAACGACATGAATGAATTTGATATACTATTTAACGAAAAATACAAACAAGAAATTGCAATGTTAGACTCGCCAAAAGAAAATATTGGAGTTGCACTTAAAAAACTTGGCTATTCCTTCAATGAACACAACATATCCATAATCAAACAAGCCGAAGAACTACTCAAAAAGCAATCTCCCTTGGTAATAGGTTATTTTTCAGATATTGCTGCAAAATCGCTAATACTCAATGGTGAATCATCAATCCAACTAATATGGAGCGGAGAAGCACTAGATGCAATGCTTAAAGATCCAAATTTAGACTTTTATGTACCTAATAGTACAAATATCTGGGTTGATGTCATGGTAATTCCATCAGACGCACCTCATAAAGAACTTGCTTATAAATTCATAAACTTTCTTTATGAAAATGAGGCATCTTATGCGAACTTTAAAGAGACAAAATATAATTCACCAAACAAAAATGTATTGAATCGATTACAGGAAGAAGCAAAGAAAAATCCTGCAATAAATATATACTTAGAAGAAAAATTTCTTCCAACAAACTTTTCAAACCACGAAGTATTTAAAACAGTACCTAAAGAAGTTAAAGAAGAACAAATGAGAATATATGTAGAATTATCATCCTAACAAAATCTAAGGCACCTTTCATTTAAAAGGGGCCTTTTATCTTAATCAAACTTTAGCAGAATTTAAAAACCGATTTTTCAACCCAAAAAAAGCTATGGACAAAATAATAATGACGCCTAAAAATACTTGATAAAACAAAAATGGCATGATATCAAGTGGAGATATGGTCCCTTTTGCAATATTTATCAAACTTATCATATGCATACCATATGGCAAAGCACCAATCAACGCACAAGAAGAAATTGAAAGCAATGCCGCACAACGCTTAGGACATACAGAGTTTGCTTCAGATATACCCTTAGTAACAGTCCCATTAACTAAAATTGCAAGACCGCTATTTGAAAGAAAACCTGTCACCATAATTATTAAAAAAGTAATTGTAAACTCGGCACTCCTTCTGCACTTAGCAAAATACTTTAACTTAGTTAAAATCCACTCAAAACCCCCATGCCTAATAGTCATATAAGAAACTCCTCCTGTAAAAATAACAAGAATAAGCATCTCACTTAAATCTAAAAGTCCAGCATTAATATTTTTAAACATCAAAAGCAAAGTTAAATCACCATTAAAAATGCCAATACCACCAGCAATCAATATTCCAAAAAATAAAACTAAAAATACATCTACTCCTAAAAACGCAAAAATTATAACAAAAAGGTAAGGAATCACTTTCAAATAACTTATCTCACCAAGCTCAACATTAACTCCAATACCACCCATATAAGAGCCTAAAACAGCAAATGCTACAGTTGATAAAATAGATGCAGGAAATGTAAAAAAAGCACCATTTCTAAAAACATCTATAATTTTAACTCCTTGTGTACGACTTGCAATAATAGTTGTATCTGATATTAAAGACATGCTATCACCAAAAGCACCACCTCCAAGCACAGCTCCTGCAACCATTGGCAATGGAATACCACTTTTATCTGCTATTTCAAATCCAATTGGAGTAATAGCCACAACGGTTCCAAGAAAACTGCCAGTTGCAGTAGATAAAAAAAGGCATATTAAAAATATGCCTGCTATCAACAAATTAGCAGGTATATACCTAAGTCCAATAGTTGCTACGGTTTCAATGCTACCTATTTCTTTACAAACAGCTGAAAAAGCACCTGAAATCATAAAGATGAAAGATATAAATATAATATCAGTCTGTGAACATCCTTCAATAAAGTCATTCATCTTATCTATAAACGAACCCTTAAATAAAAGGAATGCTGTAACAACAGCTAATAACATAGCAATTATTGGTGGCATTTGATAAAAAGCCATCTCTACACCTTGAATCTCTAAAACCACTCCTGTTCCTACATAAACAACAATAAAAACAAGAAAAGGAACAAGCCCTAAAAAATTTGGCTGTACATGACTAACTTTGTTCATTTTAAACCCCCTTATAATTCATGCATTTATGAATTATTACTTAGATCTCTTATTCAACTTAAGAAATCTAAAATCAATTTATTTTTAGCAAAAATCTAAAAAATCCCTTTATATCAAGGCTAACCATAGAAAAATAACAGAAAAATAGTTGAGAAATTAAAACTATAACTACCTATGGAAGGAACAATACTCTTACATCCTACAGACCTGCCAAAACGTAAATAAACATATCTATAAGAAAACAACTTCTATGAGAAGGAATATTATCATAAATAGATACTTCTTTTGCAAAAACCTATCACAAATAAGTATAGAGATCATAATCACTAGCAAAAAATATAATCAACTATGACAGGCAGAGATACAACTATCAAACCTGTAGAACTCCCACCTCCGCATTAAATTTTCAATCTTAACAATCAACCCTAACCATTTATTTTTCATAATATTCTTCATTATAATTACAACAAAAAAATTTACCATCTCAATATAGAGAAAAAAATTAAGCATTTTGATCTTTTTTCTTACTAAATTTTTTTCATAATACATAAATATTTACAAATATGCATAAAACTTCAATAAGATTATAATACCTTAAACAGAAGCCTTTTCTGTGAAAGTAATAAAACAAATAACCTACAATATTCATGCAAAACAATTCATACAAAACTAACATATTTTAAGACTAATACTTGAACTGATTTCAAAATTACTTATCCTTTTACAAAGAACAGAAAAAACTCTTGCCAATAAAGGGTAAAATCCAATTTAATCTCACACTCATTACATTTTTCACCAAAATTCCACAGACAAAAAACAGTAAAATAAATTACCCTAATTAATTATAAGTCTAAAAATATGGATATGTATTTCCATATATTATACCACAAAATATAATATTTAAAGATTTTATTAAAAAAATAAATTCAGATTGAATAAAAAATTGAATATAAAAGAGAAAATTATAAATTACATGAAAATTATTTTTTTAAAGCAATCATATACTTACATATAATTACTTTGTAATAAAACTATGAAACAATACTCTGCTCAAACCAACCAAAAAACAAAATAAGAAAATCATTTAAGACAGTATAAATACCTATAACAACAAATAAAGTAGGCAGAAATTTTATCTTAATTAACTTAACAAATATAATTTTAATATCTTAAATACCTACATTTTACGCCAAAAATGGTCCTTTTCTAAAATCATATTTGCTTCAACTGGTCCTTCTGATCCATAACAATAATCCCAATTTTTAATGTCTTCCCATTTATCAAGAATATCTGATACAAATTCCCAAGAACTATCAATCTCATCATTGCGAGCATACAAAGTTTTATCTCCCAAAAAAGCATCAAAAAGTAATCTCTCATAAGACTCACTAAAAAATTTGTTAAATGAAGCATGATAAGAAAATTCCATATTAGCTTCCTGAATATCATAATTATATCCCGGTCGCTTAGTATTAAACTTAATTTCAATGCCATCTCTCGGTTGAATTCTAAAAATCAAAGCATTTGAAAGATTAATCAACCCAGTATTAAAAATAGTGAAATCAGGCTTTTTAAATTGAATATATATTTCTGAAAATTTCCTCACAAGCGCTTTTCCCGTCCTAATATAAAAAGGCACCCCAGACCAACGCCAGTTATCAATAAACAATTTCATAGCCAAATAAGTTTCAGTATCTGAAGTACTTAAAAAGTTAGCTTCTTCTCTATATCCTTTTTTTACAATTCCTTGTACCTGAGAACACATATATTGTCCTTTAACAATATGATTTTGCATAGTATCTCTACTTAATTTTCTTAAACTTTTTAAAACCTTAACCTTTTCATCATGAATAAAGTCAGCACTAAAACCAATAGGAGGTTCCATTGCAATTAAAGTTAAAAGTTGTAAGATATGATTCTGAACCATATCTCTTAAAGCACCAACAGAATCATAATACTCAGCCCTACCATCAATGCCTGCCTCTTCTGCTACGGTAATTTGAATAAAATCCACATAACGATTGTTCCAAATATTTTCAAAAATAGAATTTCCAAACCTAAATGTAAAAATATTTTGAACGGTTTCTTTGCCCAAATAATGATCAATTCTGTAAACTTGTTCTTCCCTAAATACAGAATAAAGAAGACTGTTTAAACACCTAGCTGTATCAAGACTACTACCAAAAGGCTTTTCAAGAATTATTTTAGACAAATAAGAAGTATTACTAAATGAATATGGCTTTAAATTCTCAATTATTGCCTCATAAAACTCAGGTGATGTTGAAAGATAATATATCCTCTCTCTATTATCTAAAAGAGATGACAATTTTACATAAGCATCCTTTTCCCTAAAATCTCCTGATAAATAAACAAAAAATTTCAAAAAATCATCAACTAAAGCAGTAGACTCTTCTTGCCACAAAGAATCCTTAATATAAACCTTAAGTTCATAATCAGTAAAGTTTCTTCTCGCAAATCCAATAATTCTAAAATTATTAATATGACCATCCTTATACAAATTAAAAAGAGAAGGAATAAGTTTTCTTCTAGACAAATTACCAGTAACACCAAATATTACAACATCAAAATTAGATACATTCTTTTCACTCATAAAATATCTCCGACAGATAATTATACTATTATTGTCGTATCAAAAACTATGACATAATATCCTTTTATAAATAATAGTTATACCTACATTAAATTTAATCACAACAATGACGGTTTAAAACGAATGCCTCAAAATTTCTAAAAATCAAATACAAATATAGTGTTATAATCATATGGTGTATAATATATAAGAAATGAAAAACTTATCACTATTTACAGACTTTTATGAACTCTCAATGATGAATGCTTACTTCATAAAAAATATTAATCCAAAAGTCAAATTTGAAATGTTTTTCAGAAAAACGCCATTTAAAAATGGATACATAATTTTAGCAGGAATTCACACATTAATTAATGCTTTAAAAGAATTACATTTCAGAAACGAAGAGATTAACTATCTAGACAGATTACAGTATTTTGACAAAAAATTTTTAGAATACTTAAAGACATTTAAATTAAACATAAAAATAAGCTCAATAGAAGAAGGAAGAATCGTTTTTCCCTATGAACCCATACTAATCATTGAAGGAAATCTAATTGAACTCTTACTCATAGAAGGACTGGTATTAAATACAATAAATTTTGAAAGCCTAATTGCAACTAAAACAGCAAGAATTAAAGAAGCCGGGGCTAAAAATCTAGCAGAATTTGGTCTTAGAAGAGCTCAAGGAATTAATGGCGCACTCTCAGCGAGTAAAGCTGCTTACATAGGAGGTGCTAATTTTACAAGCAATGTACTTGCAGGATATAAATACAATATTCCTGTCATTGGCACAATGGCTCACAGCTGGATAATGAGTTTTAAAAATGAAGAAGAGGCCTTTTGGGAATATGCGAAAATATATCCAAATAATGTAAGTTTGTTAATTGACACTTATGATACACTTAACAGTGGTCTTAAAAATGCAATAAAAGTTTTCAAAGCACTAAAGAGCAAAGGAAACAAAAATTTTTCTGTTAGAATTGACAGTGGTGATCTTGAATACTTAAGCAAACAAGTTAGAAGAACACTTAATGAGAATGGACTATCTGAAGTAAAAATTATTATATCAAACGAACTTGATGAAGAAATTATTATGTATTTAAACTCAATTCATGCTCCTATCGACTTCTGGGGAGTAGGAAGCAATCTAGTTACTGCAAAAGGAGAATCCAATCTCTCAGGGGTGTACAAAATGACATCAATTCAACAAAACGGAAAATTTATTCCTAAAATGAAAATATCAAATAACATTAATAAAGCAACACTACCCTCTCAAAAAGGAGTTGTTAGAATATACTCAAATGAACAAATGATTTTTGATCTAATTTTTTTAAAAGAAGAAGAAGAAGAAATAAAAAAAATGTTAAGCTTAAAAAAGGAATTTACAATTTTCCACCCTATACAAGACAATACATTCAAAGAAATAAAAACATATGAAAGTTTTGAATTTTTAATAAATACAGTTTTTGAAAACAACAAAATTTGTCAAACCTGCCAATCAAGTCTCGAACATATAAGAGCAAGAGTTCAAAGTGATCTTAAAAAGATCGATCATACACATAAAAGGCTCATAAATCCACACATATATAAAGTAAGCATTACAGAGAAATTAAAAAATCTAAGAAATAAACTCATCAAAGAAAACAAAAAACTATAACACTATGTATAATATGTGTATAATATGTATAAGATATATAAAACAAATAAAGTAAGCAATATTTATAATAAAATTAAAGAGTTAATTAAAAACGATGACATATTTAAAAAAGAAACCATCATCATTTTAAAAAGTAACATTTTAAGCGAAGAAATTAAAAAATATCTAGCAACCCTGAATGAGGTCTCATATAACCTCAATGTAAAACAAAACATAATAAAAACGATATATAAGCTCTCAATAGAAAATCACAATATAAAAAAATTTTTAGAAAACAATACATTGTTCCTTTACTCAGAAACAGAAAAATTTATTCTGTATCACATGTTAAAAGACAATAAAATAAAAAATATCAAGCAATTTAAATCGACAAAAAACAGATATATCTTTGCATCAAAGATAATAACTTTATTTCATAAATACTACTCTAAATTTCCAAATCTGATTGATCATTGGAGACAAAATAAATTTTTATTTGAAGATCAAAATAAGATTCACTACGAATCCATGCAAAAGGAAATGTTTAAAAAACTATTTGAAAATCAAATAAACCTTTTTAACTTGCACGAGAAAATTGAACAAGAAATAACAGATACTCAGCAAAGCATTGAAACAAAAAGAATAATAATAATTGGAGAGACTAGAGAAATTGACAGAAAAATTTTACATTGTTTGCAAAAAATTTTCGACATTACAGTATACGAATTAATACTTGAAGATACAACTCAAATCAAATCTGCCTTCATAGATGAACTAGTACCAGTAAAAATCAAAAAATGCAATTCAAGTACACAAATAGAAGAAGAAACTGATATTCAAGCATTTGAAGAGAAAAATTTTTTAGCAAGTTTCAAAAACAATATTACAAAAGGCACTCCTCTATTAAACTTAGATAATAGTTTCAAAATAATAGAGGCAAAAACAAAAAAACGAGAGGTAGAAATTCTAGTAAATAATATTCTACATTCAACACAAAATAATCATCTCAAAATAAACGATATTGTAGTAACTTACCTACCAAAAGATATGGACATATACTTACCATACATAGAAGAATTTTTAAATAAATATGAACTTGAATTTACTATTTTAGATTCTAAAGACGTCTCAAAAAGTAAAAGTGTAATAGCATTAAAGCAATTAATGAAACTCTTCATTTCAAACAAAGGAACGATTAGTAATTTTAATAGAAAAGAAATAATTGAATTTTTAAGTAACACAAAAGTAATGAATAAATTCAACATCTCAATAAGTGAATTAGAATACTTAATAAAATTTAACGATGCAGTGAATATTAATTTTGGAATGAATGATTCTCATAAAGAAAGCTTATCTTATGACAAGAATTTTTTAAATTCATGGGAAAATGGCTTTGATAGATTTCTCACATCTACAATGTTTAATGAAAAATATGAATGCAATAATTGTCAAGAGAGCATAAGCTTTCAAGATCCAGATTCAATAGTAAGATTAATAAGCATAATAAAAAGCCTATATGAAGATATAATGTACTTTAGAGAACAAGAATACACAATATATGAATGGGCAGAAATAATGGATATTTTCATAGATAAATATATCAAACTTGAAGATAACAACAAAATTGATGAATATATAAACACAAGAATACAATACTTTAAAAATTTTTCAAGAGATTTTAATGAAAACCTTTACAAAGATTACATGACAAAAGTTAAAGACAGAAAAGTTAATTTTGCTCTTTTCAAAATAATGCTTGAAGAAAGCATCGAACAAAAAGCATATCAATCAAACAATCAAAATACAGGTATACTTGTTGCAAGCTCTGATAAAATCGAATATTTACAAAAATCTGAAATTCACTTTTTAGGAATCCATAAATTAAACTCAAACATTCATTTTGACAATATGAACTTATTAAACGAATATTATGACTATGTCAATCTGGAACAAGATAACATTTCAAATTTAATTAAGATAATCTTTGCAGCATCAAACAAATTCTATTTCTATTACTCACTAAGCGAATCTCTAAATCCAGATATCAATAAACCTAAAGTAATAAATAAAATAATAAATTACATAAGAGATATGGGACAAGAACTAAAAATTGAAATACACCCAAGTGAAAATTACGATTTTGAATACTTCAAAGACGAAAAAGCCAATTACCTAATTAACTATGACACAGAAGCCTTTAATATTGCAAAATCACTACAACAAGGCAAATATTCAAACTTTAAACAGAAAAGACTTAAATTAAAAAAACAAATCACACTAAGGATAGAAGACATAAATAAAGCTATAACTAATCCATACAAATACTTTTATGAAGAAATATTAAATGTATACATTAAAGATATAAGCCAAATTGGTGATATTAAGAAAAAACAAGAAGAGCAGATTATTGACATTGATAATTTTAATTATAAGCTAATAAATAATCTCATACCAATACATGAATGTATAAAAGATGAAACTAATGAACATATATTAGAGAAAATAGATAATATAATTGAAAATCAAATTCAAAAGGGAATAATTCCCATGAATATCAAAAAAACAACCATCAAAGAAAATTTCATAGAAAAATTCAATGAAATTAAAAATAATATTGTTATCAATTTTCAGGAATTTTTCAAAATGCAAGAAACTGACATCAAATTAAATAAAAGCATATTCATTAACTTCGAAGGCGAAACAATAGAATTTAAGTTAAATGGAAAACTCAAAAACATATATAAAATAGATAATCGATATTTTTACGTCAATTTAGAGAAAAAAGATTATGGTCAAGACAAAATTATCAGAAAAATCAACCTATACATAATAGGATTAATGTTAAAAAGCTCAATTGAAAATATAGAGTCAATTCAAGAAATAAAAATAACTTATAAAACTTCTAAATTATCACTTGATAATCAATATACAAATGAAACGATAAACTACCTAGACCTTACAAATTTATTAAAACAAATAGCATATATTTCAAGCTATCCTACTCCCATTTATAAAGATTTAATACAAAAAAGTTTAATTAAAATAAAAGACATAAACGAATTTCCAACAGTACTAAAAACACAAATAAAATATCCACAAAAAAGCATTAATATTAACAAAGATATGGAATTCATTCTTCAACAAAAAGACATAACATGGTGTCCATATTATAACAGATTTAAAGACACTCACGATTTAGACATAAACGACAACTTAGAAAAATTACTTCAAGATTTTTATGCTAAATTCATCAAGGTACAAAGTTAATCCCATGAGAGAAATAATAGACAAAATCAAATACAACGAAAAAATATTAATTGAGGCTTCAGCAGGAACTGGAAAGACCTACATACTTGAAAATACTATTACAAACTTACTCATAAATAAAACGTACTCTCCAAGCGAGGTTCTAGTGCTAACATTCACAAAAAAAGCAACAGAAGAAATGCATATTAGAATATTGAAATCAATTGAAAATGCATATCAAAATTCACAAACAGATAAATCTTTAAAAAAAATTTACGAGCAATCAAATAAAATATTTATCTCAACCATAAACAAATTTGCACTACATTCTCTAAACAATTTTCAAATCGAGACAGAAAACTTTGTCAAATACAGTGTAAAAGAAAATTTTACATCAGAAATAGACGAAATAGTTTATGAATGTTTAAGAAAATCGGATTCATTAAAAAAAGAATTAGCAATCAAAGATGATGAATTTGAAATCTTTAAGTCTAAATTCAAAACTACAAAAGACATGATTCAATATATAAGACAAGGGTATAAAAGAGACAAGACACAAGAACTTGGAGATTGGATAAAAACCCAAACGATTTTTAAAACAATGCTTACAAATCAAGATAGATTAATTCATGAGTATAACTTAATAGTCGAAACATTAAACAAAATGACTATGGAAGAAAAAAGAACTTTCCTAAATAAACATAATCAAGGAATCAAAATATCAGAAATAAAATATAGTAATGAAAAAGATATAGTAAAAATCACAGACATACTTGCAAACAACAAATTTTTTTCAAAGATAATAGAATCTAATCTTAAAAAAAATGTTACTCTCTTACCTAAGGAACTAAAAATACAAACCGCTTTAAGAGAACTTAGCTATGCAACAAATACAAATAAAGAAGATAAAAACACACTTAGAAGATTTATTAACCTAAAAGTTGAATATAAAATACTTAAATATATAGACAAAGAACTTGCAAATACCATTAATGCAACAAACACAATAGACCAAAAACATATAATGCTAAACTTCAAAAAACACCTGGAATCTCGTGATAACAAATTATTAAATTCAATAAAAAGCAGATATAAAATAATACTAATAGATGAAGCACAGGATTTAAACCTAATACAAATAGAAATATTTAAACTACTTAACTCTTGTGGCATAAAACTAATATTTATAGCCGATCCTAAGCAAATAATTTATACATTTAGAAATGCTGATATATCATATTATAACCAAGGTATAAAAGATCAAATAAAAGATAACGCAAAAATAACCTTACTAACAAATTACAGATCAAATAAAAAATTAGTTGAATCTTTAAATATTATGTTTAATAATATCTATAATAAAACACACACAGCTAAAATCGAAAAAATAGAATTTACTAAATCAAAAACAGAGTCTAAGAATGACGAAAATAAAATTTTTATAAATGATCAAGAAATAGAAGCAATAAACATAATAGAAACTGAAAGTGAAAATGAAAATATTTTACAAAAAACAGCTATAACAATAAAATATCTACTAACAAACGGAAAAATTTATGATAACAATAAGCTTAGACAAATTAAAGAATCAGACATAAAAGTACTTTGCAGAACAAGCAAGGAAATAGATTTAATAGACAAGGAAGTTAAAAATCAAAATATAAAAACAAATAAGATCGAAGAATCATTCTTTAAGACGAAAGAATTTAGCGAAATATTTTATCTTATAAAATGTTTCGACAGAAAACAAAATTTTCAAACTCTAAACTATATCTTAACTAGCAAAATAATAAACCTTCCGTGGGAATTATACCTAAGTCTACTTGAAAAAAATGAAATAAAACACATAGAAGAAGCCATTAGTGACATAATATATTTACTTGAAAATCAAGAAATAACATTAATAAAAGCAATAGACGAAATCATATCAAAAAAAGATTTATGGCTCAATTTGGCAAAAATTTTTAATAATACTACCTTTACTGAATTTGCACAATCAAAAAAAAGCTACAGAGAAATCCTAATAAATGAAGAAAAATTTGAAGAACTTAAGAACTACGAAATAAGTCTAGACTTCATTTCCAAAATTTACTATGAAGATAAAACCATAGAATCATTAATATGCACTCTAGAAGATCTAATACTAAATAAAGATACTGAACAAGATGAAGAGCAAATCACTACCCAAAGTGATCAATCCATAGAAATACTAACAATTCATAAATCAAAAGGATTAAGTGTTAATATCGTATTTCTCATAGGTGATATTCAATACAATGATAGCTTACTGAAAAAATCAGATACATTTTATAAATTTTACTTAGAAAATAAGATAGAATATGATTTTTTAAAATTAAAAGAAAATCAACAATCTGCCAAACATAAGATTTTAAATGAAGAGAAAAATATTTTTTATGTAGGAACAACACGATCAAGATTTGCACTATTTATTATCAATAAAGGCACAATAATAAATAAAATGTTAGAGCTAGCAGAAATAAAAACAATTGATAAAATAAATTTAGACTTTAATGTATACAATCTGATTAAAACCCATAAATTTAATAAATTAGAAAAAAATGATAACAAAGAAATAAAATTAATACCTCCAACACCAATAAACAAACATTTATTTAGAAGAGAAT
This sequence comes from Borrelia parkeri, assembly GCF_023035815.1. Classification (NCBI taxonomy): domain Bacteria; kingdom Pseudomonadati; phylum Spirochaetota; class Spirochaetia; order Spirochaetales; family Borreliaceae; genus Borrelia; species Borrelia parkeri. Next base: position 670,674 of record NZ_CP073159.1, on the reverse strand, counting down.
ATACACATAGCTATACAAGTCTTGCATCAAACTATAAATCAACTTACCATACAAATCAAGAAACAAAAAATGATGAGACTTATGAAAATGATGCTAATTGTACTGAAGAAACACTCCCAAAGGGCAAAGATATTGGTAATATTTTACATGTCATAATGAAAGATATAAATTTTAGCGATGCAAAAGATGATTTTAACAATTTTCAAAAAATCAATATTGCTCTTATACAGAAAAGAATCGAACATTTCAATTCAAAGTTAAATACACCCAAGATACAAGCAATGCTAATAAAAATGATTTATAACATATTAAATACAAAAATCAGATTTATTGACGCAAGACTGTGTGATATTCAAGAATTACAAAAAGAAATGGAATTTTTAATCAAGATAGATACAAAAATTTATGAACAAAAGTCTCTCTTTAAAAATCACAACAAGTTGGATTTAACATTCAATGACGGATATATAAAGGGAATCATTGATCTTATATTTAAGATAAATAATAAAGTATACATTTTAGACTATAAAACAAATTATCTTGGAGCAAATTTAAAAGATTATAATTTAACTAACTTAAAAAAGAAGATGAAACAAGAAAAGTATGACTTACAATATAAAATCTACGCACTAGGAACAAAAAAAATACTCTTTAAGAGTCCAGAAGAATATAATAAATATTTTGGAGGAGTAATATATCTCTTTACAAGAGCATTTCAAAAAAATATTAAAGAACAATCTAAAACACAGAATGGGATTTATTTCACCATACCAAATTTTAAAGAATTAGATCTAGAACAAATATATTTGCAATTAAAATATTAAAAGGAAAATATGAGAAATTTTTTAGTCTTAAGAGAATTTTTAAAAGATTATAAGAGAAATTATTTGAATCCAGAACTCAAAATTTATGAAATAATAGAAACTTTAAACATAAACATAGAAAATTACTATAAAGCACATTTACTCACAAAAAAAATCAAAGATGAAAAGTACGAAGAAATTACTATTTTTTTAATATTTTTATTTAATTATCTCTCTAAAGGACATTTAAGAGCTAATATTAATTTATTAATCAAAGATATTCAAAATACGATTGACTGTGCTTTCCTTGAAATAGAAGACGAAGATCAATCTTATCAAAAATCAATCAACATACTAAAAGAACTTGCAAATCTTACACAAGCAACAAAAATACACGAAATAATCTTACATTTAAAAGAAAATAATATAATGAAACATCTTAATCAAAATGAAAGAATAATAACTCCTTTAATATTAGAAAATAATATTCACATCTATACTCAAAAAAACTTTAGAGAAGAAGAAGAACTAATAAAAAAAATAGATCAAAGACTTAAGGATAACAAAAGTGAAATAACTACTAAAAGAATACAAAATATCATGAACAACTTAAATACTAAAGACCTAAGTGAAGAACAAATCAATTCAATCAAAAAATCTTTAAAAAGTAATTTCTTTATACTCAGTGGTGGCCCGGGTACAGGTAAAACAACAACTATCAATTATATTCTAAAAGCAATTGATATGCACTTAAATGTCAAACAAAAGGTAGCCCTTGTAGCACCAACTGGAAAAGCAAGTCAAAAACTAAAATCAAGTCTAAAAGAATCATTTAAAAACCTTGAAACAGAATATAGCACAGTACAAAAATTATTAAAAATGTCATTTATCAATAAAGGCAATAAATATGATGAAACCAACCCCCTAGAATTTGAAATAATAATAATTGATGAAGCATCTATGATAGATTCAAGCACTTTCTTAAAATTGTTAAAGGCGACCAAAACAAGCACAAAACTCATAATAACAGGGGACAAAAACCAACTTCCATCAATATCTGGAGGAAATGTATATTCAAGTTTGACGCAAATAAAAGAAATAAGTGATGAAAATGTAGAAATACTTAAAAAAAATTTCAGAAGTAACGATGAGATAAATTTATTAGCCAAAGCAATATATCAAGAAGACACAAATCTAATTGATATTCAACTTAATGCCAACAAAAATATAATTTTAAAGGATATAAATAAAGTCAATATTGAAAATGAATTATTAAATCACACAAAAAATTTATATAAAAATATCTCTAATTTTGATCTCAATTCACTAAACAATAAAAAAATTGAATCAATAATTAATGCTCTGCTTAGCAACGTCATTTTATGCTCAAGAAATTTTGGAAAATTTGGAACAAAAAGAATAAATGAAATAATAAAATTATATTTGAAAAAAATCTATGGTAATTTAATTGGACAAATAATTTTAATTACTCAAAATGATTATAAAAACGATCTATTTAATGGAGAAAGGGGTATTCTCTTTAGAGAAAACTCTAAAATTTACGCTTTATTCAAAAGAGAAGATGAAAAATACAAAAGAATAAACTTTAATTTAATAAACAAATATGAACTTAGTTTTGCAACAACAATACATAAAAGTCAAGGCTCTGAATATCAACATATACAAATAATCATAGAAGATCATCCATTCTTAACAAAAGAACTACTCTACACTGCAATAACAAGAGCTAAAGAAAGCATAAAAATAATATCAAGCAAAGACATCATTAAAAATGTCAGCCTAAAAACAATAAAGAGAGATTCAAAAATCTCAGATCATATAGATGCATTAAAATAAATTGACAAACAAAAAGAAAAACAATATAATCTTAAGGTATTGTATTTGGGGGTGTAGTTCAGATGGTTAGAACGCCTGCCTGTCACGCAGGAGGTCGCGGGTTCGAGACCCGTCGCTCCCGATAGTAATCTTTAAAGTCAAGAATTCTTATCTGCATTTACCTTATTTCAAAAGTAATTATGAAAGCATAAATCAACTGAAAAAATACATTAAAGTTATTATTAAAGTTGCGTTATAAAATAAAAACCTTCAAAAAATCCACTAAAACATAAAATTCATTAATATTTATAAATGTTTAAGTTACATTAAAGAAAGATGTTCAAGTTTTACTTTATCAAAAATATCTTTAACATCATCAAGACTACAAAGTTGTCCTCTAAGTGCCGTTGCGGTACCTGACGCAACTCCAAACCTAAAAGAATCAAGAAGAGAATTCCCATTTTGATTAGCATATACAAATCCAGCAACTACAGAATCTCCTGCACCAATAGTACTTAAAGAATTAATTTGCGGGACACTAGCCAGACAAGCATCTTTATTATTTATAAAAACAGCCCCTTCACTTCCCATTGAGACTATAATATTCTGCACGCCCCTTTCAATAAGCTCACACCCAGCATTAATTAGATCCTTACTAGAAGTCAAATTCACACCCAAAAGTTCTTTAAGTTCATTAATATTTGGCTTTATTAAAAAAGGTCTAAGCCCTATAATCTCTTGCAAGGCAGAACCACTAGTATCAATAATTAACTTAACATTACTAGCAAGACTCTTGGATATTTCATTATAAGCCTGATACCCAAGCGAGCTTGGAACACTACCAGACATGATTAACATATCTTTATCTAAATTTTTTAATTTTAAAATCAAAGACTGAAAATCACTCTCAAGAATTACGGGTGATATTCCATTAATCTCTGTTTCTTTTCCATCTGACATCATTTTAATATTGATTCTAGTATTGTCAGATATGCTAATAAAATCATGCTTTATGCCCATCAAATCAAGATAGGCCCTTATATAATCACCTGTAAATCCACCCAAAAATCCAAGAGCAACACTTTCAGTTTCAAAATTCTTAAGTACATTACTTACATTTATTCCCTTCCCACCAGCAAAAAAATTATTCCTAACAACATGATTAAGACATCCTGTCTGAAAACCCTCCACAACTATTTTATAATCAATAGCAGGATTAAGAGTAAGCGTATATACCAAGCCAATCCCCTTTATAATTAAGTAAAATAATTAAATAATTAAATAATGTAATTATTATATGTTATAATTATTACATTATATTTATAATAATTATAATATGTATACTATAGTATAGCAAGGAGTTTCCTATGCAAGATTTATTTTCTAAAAAATTAATATTATTAAACTACGAAGCCAAAAGTAAAGATGATGTAATTGAAAAAATGGCCGACATGCTCAATGAAAATGAATATTTGAACAACAAAGAAGATTTTATAAAAGAAATTAAAAAACGAGAAGAAATAAGCGGAACAGGTCTTGAAGAATATATTGCAATGCCACATGCAAAAGGTAATTTTGTTAAAAAACATGGAATAGCTATATTACGAATTAAAGGAGAAGGGTTTGATTTTAACGCTTCCGACTTACGACCTTCAAAATTATTTTTCATGATAGCTGTACCTGAAAAAACTACAGGTAATACTCATATTAAAACAATATCTTACCTTAATAATATATTTAATAATGAAATTTTAAGACAAGAAATTATGAGTACAAATGATACAAACAGATTTTTAGAAATTCTTTTAAATAGCAACACAGATGTAATCATGAATAACACTAGTTCCAAAAATTTCATTCTAGCAGTAACCGCTTGCCCTACAGGAATTGCCCATACATACATGGCAGCTGAAAGCCTAAAACGAGCAGCAGCTGAACTAAACGTAGAGCTCAAAGTAGAAACTAATGGCTCTAGTGGCGTTGACAATCTAATAGAAGAAGAGGAGATAGAAAGAGCAAAAGGCATAATTATTGCAGCCGGAAAAACTGTAGATAAAGACAGGTTTAATGGTAAACCACTAATTGAAGTTGGTGTAAAAGATGGCATACACAAAGCAAAAGAACTCATTCAAAACATTCTTGATAACAAAGCAAAAATTTATAAGAAAAAAACAGTACAAGGAGAAAGCAAAACAACCCAAAAAACAGGTGGTGCATATAAACATTTAATGAACGGTGTATCCTTCATGCTACCATTCGTAGTGTCTGGGGGAATAATTATTGCAATATCATTCATGTTTGGCATCAAAGCTTTTGATCCAAACGATCCAAGCTATAATAAGATAGCAGATATTTTAATGCAAATCGGCGGTGGTAATGCTTTTTTCCTAATGCTTCCAATACTTGCTGGGTATATTTCATTTAGCATAGCAGAACGTCCTGGCCTTGCACCTGGAATGATTACAGGATTAATGATGAGCAAAGGAAATGCAGGATTCTTAGGGGGCATCCTAGCAGGATTTATCGCAGGATACGTAACTTTAGCAATAAAATCAATAAGTAAAAAAATAATACCACCAAAAATAAGTGGTATTAACCCCGTTTTAACCTACCCGCTTTTCTCAGTACTAATATCAGGATTTTTAACATATTTCTTACTAGCACCAATTGCATATATTAATACATCTATAACAAATATGTTAGATTCACTAAGCGGAACAAATATGGCATTACTGGGTGCACTACTTGGTGGAATGATGGCAATAGACATGGGTGGTCCTGTAAACAAAGCTGCTTATGCATTTGGAATTGCAATGATAACTGCTGGGAATTATATACCTCATGCAAGTGTAATGGTAGGAGGAATGACGCCTCCACTTGGAATCGCACTTGCAACTAGCATTTTCAATAATAGATTTTCACAAGAAGAACGTGAAGCCGGTAAAGTTTGTTACTTTTTAGGTGCATGTTTCATAACGGAAGGAGTGATTCCTTTTGCAGCCTCAGACCCTTTCAAGGTAATACCTGCTTGCATAATAGGGTCATCTATCGGAGGTTTTTTGTCTGCATTATTTAAAGTAGAGCTTATGGCTCCACACGGCGGTATCTTTATTCTTCCAATAATAACCAACCCATTAATGTGGATAATATCTATCCTCATAGGTGCTTTAATAACAGGTCTATTAATAGGATTTATGAAAAGAGATAAGAAATAATTCTTATCTCTTAAAATAATATTTAAATAAAGTCTAATAAACCAATCTCAATTTTATTGGTGTCTCAAGACTTAAAGTCCTAATCATATCTAGCTTAAGTTCTAAATTATTGGAGTTAAGCTGTTTAAATCCAAACTGTTCTTGAATTTTTCTCGACGTCTTGATTTTGAGTGTAACATTAGAATTATCAATAAGCTCATTTGCACGCGAAGTAAAGTCTGATAAAAAGTAAACTAATACATCTTTATATTCCTTCTCAGACATTGGTATTTCTTCTGACGGCAGAAGTGCCGCAAGAGCATCATTCACCTGATCCTTACTTTCATTAATAATCTTAGTAACAGTTTTTAAATTAAAATCAATATCAAGAATATTTTTACCATTCTTATTTGCTATCTTAAATATAGGCATTCTCTCCTTTGCAAGATAATCTTTTAAAACCTTAACCAAATTATCAAATTGAACAATTAAATTAAGAGAATCACCATTAGACTTAATATTTAAGAGGTTTAGACCTAATTTTTTCCCTTCATCACCAAAATATTGCTTTATCTTATCAATGGGGAAAAGAGGCATTTTAGCTATTTCCTCTCCTACAAGAGTTGCCACAAGTTCTTTTCTGATCTTTTCAAATTCTTTATCAACATTAAATATTAATGAAACTGTTCCGCTCGCATCATCTTGTAAATTAACCTCTGAAATTGTAGTACAAGCAATAAATATTAAAGGCACAAGCATCAAATTATAAAATCTATCCATTTAACAATCTCCTTGCATATACAACAAACATATATACATGCACTAGCTATTATAATAAAATATTAAGTATCAAAACAATAAAACAATAGGAGAAAAAAACATGCATGACCAAACATTAGATATATCACATTTCCAGAAATTACTAGATAAAAGCTTAACACCATACCATTTAATAAACTACATTGAACAAAAACTGGTATATTATCTTAATGCAAAGGAATTAAAACTTGACGATAAATGGACATTAGAAACAGGATATTATTATGTAAAAAAGGAAGGAACAAGTCTTATTGCATTCAACATTAACACTAATAAAATACATGAACCATTCTTAATAGCAGCAGCACACTCTGACAGCCCTGGATTAAAGCTCAAAATAGAATCTAGGAAATATAAAGATAATGTATTCTCTCACCACATCGAAACTTACGGTAGTCCAATAATTTCAACCTGGACTGACAGAGACTTAAGCTTATCAGGAGTTGTATACTTTAATAAAGATGAAATAATTAACTCAGAATTAATAACAATTGAAAATATTGGGATCATACCAAATGTTGCCATTCACTTAAACCGAAATGTCAATGAAGGATTTGCATATGATACTCATGAGAACATAATCATCATCACAAGTTTTAAAAAAAGCATTAAAGAAAAAATTCTAGAAAAACTGCAAATATCTGAAAAAGATTTCCTATCATGCGATTTAATATTTACAGCATCAGAATCTGCTAAAATTATAGGTAGCGAAGGTGAATTTCTAGCATCCAAAAACCTAGATAACAAATCGGGATGCCATGCCATCATGAATGCATTTGTTCATACAAATAACAATAAAAATAAAGTAGCTGTATTTTTTGACAATGAAGAGATTGGATCTTCAACTTCCAGAGGAGCTGACTCAACACTATTAACAGAAGTCTTAGAAAGAATTGATCATGTTTTAAATCTAGGAAAAGAAGAACATCTAATCAAACTAAACAAATCATTCAATATTTCAATGGACGGAGCACATGGGGTTCATCCAGGCTACATATGTAAACATGACCCAAACTATCAAATAAGTCTAGGAAAAGGAGTAACCATTAAAAGCAATGCCAATTTTAAATATGCAACAACAGCTCATGGATGTGCAAAACTTAAAGCCTTAGCCATGAAAAATAATATTAAAATTCAAGAAATAATAATGAAAGCAAATACAAATGCCGGAACCACAATTGGCCCAATTTCAAACTCCCAAACAGGAATTGAAACTATAGATATTGGAACTCCAATGTGGGGAATGCACTCTTTAAGAGAAACTATTGCAATATCAGATCATATAGAAGCAATCAAACTTCTCAGAACATTTTTTGAAAATTGGAATTAAAATCTGGAACAAATAAAAGAAATAATTGTAGTTGAAGGCAAAGATGACGCTAAGAGAATAAAAGAACTATTTAAGTGCACTATAGTTGAAACTGGTGGATTATATCTTAAAAAATCAACCATTAATGTTTTAAAAAAAGCAATAGAAACAAATGGAATTATTATTTTCACTGATAGCGACAAAGCAGGAGATCTAATTAGAAAACAAATACTTAAAAAAGTGGGCTACTTAGATCAAAGCAAAATTAAACATGCTAATCTTAAAAATAAAAATCAAGAGGTAGAAATGTCTTCTAAAATTGAAATAACAACAATTTTAAAAAAAATAGGTACTTTTTATAACGAAAAACAAAAAGAGGGTCTAAGTTTAAATGATTTAATAGAACTTGGAATCACAGGGGCTCAATCCAAGAAAAAAAGAGAACAAATACAAAAACACTTCAGTTTGGGCAATGGTAATAACAAAAAACTACTTGAAAGACTCAATTATTTTAAAATAAAACGAGAAGAAATAGAAAAAATAATCTTAACAAAAGAATAAAAACTCCCCCAGAAGGAATTGAACCTCCGACCAAGTGGTTAACAGCCACCTGCTCTACCGCTGAGCTATAGGGGACTCAATATCTAAACATTATGCTAAATTGAAATTGTTTTGTCAAGTCATACAATCCATAAAAAATAATCTACTTATCCTATAAGACTTTCAAAATAGCATCAGCAAGGATTTTAGAATCCCGGTCCCTAAGCTTAGAAGATCTAATTGCCCAAGCTTCCTCGTCAAATGCTAAATTTCTAACCTCAACTAACAATTTAGTCTTAACAACATTATTTTTTAGTACATAAAGGTTTTGGCCCTTAATATAAGGGGTTCTCTTAAAACCTTTTGTCATTTTTTCAATCATACTCTTAGAATGAGCATCAAAACCCTTTCCATCCTCAAACTGGTAATAAAATCCCATACACCGAGGTGCACCAACACTATTATCAGAATGCAAACTAATATAAAGAACATCTTGTTCCTTAACATTTTTATACTTATTTATAAATTTCTTCACAACAGCTAATCTTTTCCTCAAACCTTCTTGAGTACCGTTTATCCAAGAGTCAACCGTATCAGTTTTATTTAAATCATAATCATTATAAACTTCATTCTTAACATTAACAAATGTATTATTAGCAGACACACTATCTCTGATTAAATGATCAGGAGATAAAATAGTAAGCTCAACATTAGCACCATATTCTTTAAGATACACATAAAGCCTTAAAGCAATATCATAAACATATTCATCCTCGACAACAAAAATTTCATTCTTAAGTCCGTCTCTAGCTTTAACAATAGCACCAGGATCAAGGCCTCCATGTCCAGGATCAATAATGATTAATTTATTTTTTAGGCTATTATTTTTAACTGGCCGAGATTGCACAAGACTTTCAAAACTTTTAAAAAGTTGACTTGCTTTCTTATAGGCATTCAGAGGCGAATACCAATCTTCTGAATAAAACTCACTTGGTTGACTCCCTTTTTTAGGCTTATACCAATAATAAAAAACTCCATTAGCCTCAAATATAGGTATTTTAGGCTCCAATACAACTAAAGCACTAATATCAAAAACATCTCTATTGTCTAAAACATTGGAAAAATTTAAATTTAATTTTTTACTCTTAGCAGAAACAATATTTGCAATAGCTTTAACTGTATTTTTAGAAGTTTTATCCACAAATTCTTTTAGCTCTTTATTTGCAACAACTGGTCCTTTGCTTTTATCATAAATCTTAAGTTCCTGATTATGAAAAATACTATTCCCATTTAAATTATTCCAACTTTTAAGATCTTCAAGCAAAACCCCATATTTACGAGCAATACTATATAATGTCTCACCAACAGACACTTTGTGGGACATAAACGTTTCACTACTTCGATTTTCGCTCTTTAATTGTAAAGATTTAGAACTTGGCAAATCTTCTTCAATAACTTTTGAAACATCTAAAATTGAATCCGCCTTTAAATTTATTGCCTTACCTCCATTAAGACGGACAAGATGCTTTGCAGTAACACCATAAATATATGCAATTTTCCCAAGAGTCTCTCCTCTCTTTACATAATGAAAATTGACATTCCCAGAAGTCCTTTTTAAATATAATTTTTGACCAATTATTAAGCTCTTATTCTCTAAAGAATTAAATCGTATAATATCCTCAATACTAATATCAAAATCCACAGAAAGCTTGGAGAGCGAATCACCCTTTTTAACTATATATGGCTTTAAAAAATTAGGTTCATCCAAATTCAACTTAGAACCAATTTTAAGAATTTTAGAACTTAAATTATTCCAAGCAAGCAATTCTTTTTCCTTAATGCCATATTGTTTAGATATATCTTCAATAGTATCGCCGACTTTAACAACATGAATTTTGGCATCAAGCTTGCTTGACTTAGGCTTCATATTATTCTCTTTAGTAATAATTTTGTTAACCTTAGAAGAATTTGGAATAACTAATATACGCCCAACTCTAATATGCTCAGACTTCAGATTATTTGCACTTTTAAGTTCTTTTATTGGAATTTTATATTTAAGAGAAATCGAATATAAAGTATCACCTTTAACAACTTCATGTTTAAAATCAGCATATAAACTAAAGTAACTTACTATCCATAAAACAATACTAAGTCCTTTAATCTTAAAAATAAAAGGCCTAGTATTTCTCCTTAATCCCAGTATTTTGAACAGTATAATCATAAATGATCCAATAATAATCATACTTTTTTAAAAAAAAGGTATATCTTTTGGCTACATAAAAATGACCATCTTCAAAATACACATCAGATACAACTTTTCCTGCAGAATCTGTATAAGTTGTTTCAATAATAGAAAATTTACTTGGAACTTTTGAAATAGCAGAATTACTATTATTCCATAGATAATCTTTATACTCTTCTAGCATATTATTAGAACCTGATTTAAGTTCTTGCTTATAAAGATATGATTTATTTTGATCACTTAAAATAAGACTTTCAATATCAATATATAAAAAGAATTTTTCTCTCTCCCCAAGCCGCAACGCTGAAAATAAATATTCAACAACTTTATCAGGGGATAAATCTTCTCTTTTCAAAATACTTTGAATTTCACGATTGGAAGATAAATTAGAAAAGTCAAATTTTCCTGCAACATCATCCATTTTAGGTTTTAAAAACAAAGTAATAACATTAGACTCTACACGCTTTTGTGGATCTGAGATATTTGGGAAAAACATACCTTTGACAAAATAAACTCCATCTTTATCAAATTGTACAAATTGATTTAAGCTCATCACTACAGAAAATCTCTCATTAGGTCTTAAACTAAGAGTTCTTACAGGAATCGCAACATTTTTTGCCCTATCCTTAACATATTCAAGAGACCTTTTAACTTTTATGTTAGTAGTATCTGTAACATCAAAATCAAAACCGAAAGTATTAACATCTCCTATTTCAAGAACAAGTAAATCATCAGACGAGTTACTAAGCGAAACTTCAATAGAAATATTACTATTAACACGATAAATTGATTGATTGAAAAACTTTATCTTAAAATCAAGACCCTTATAATCTCTAGGAAAAAGCATAAAAGGAACAACCATAAGAGATATAACAAAAAATAAATTCCTAAATTTCATAAACTCCTCAAAATCTAATTATATTATACATAACGAAACAGAACATATCCATTAATATATAATATTATACTAAACTACATAAACAAAAAGGTAAAAAATGAATATAGAAAAAGAATTAACTACCAGATTAAATGACAATCAAAATCTAAAAAAAATACAACAACTTATTAAAAAAAATCTACCCTTTACAATAGTAGGACATGAAGGATTTTTTAAAGCTTTCCTAATCAACAAAATAAAAGAATACAGCAGTAGTAATAAAATTATATTAATAGTTAAAAACGAAAGTATATCAGATGAACTCAAAGATGATTTAATACAAATTACAGATAACATATATGAACTTAACTATTTCAGTCCCCTTATATATAAAGATATCAGTTCAAAAAGTAAAATTTTTATAAAACGAGTAAAATTTTTAATCAATTTTTATGAAAATAATCCTGGGATCTACATTGTTTCACTAAAATCCCTACTTAGCAAAATCCCTACAAAAGAAAATTTATTTAAAAACATTTATAAAATTCAGACAGGCACGATAATAAACATAGAAAATCTTGAAAGTAAACTTATAAAACTAGGATATGAAAAAACAATGAGGGTTACATTACCTGGAGAATTTACAATAAAGAGTGAAATAATAGACATACACTCATTTAATAAAACAGAACCAATAAGAATTTCAGTGGAGGTTGATAAAATAAAAGAAATCAAATATTTTAATTCCTTAACTCAATTAAAAAAAGGAACTCCAATTTTTGAATTTGATATAATTCCCAAAAAGGAAATCATTTGGAATGATGAAAACATAAATAAACTAAAACACCACTTAAAAGAAAATGAATATAAAAAATTATTTGAACAAATTGAAACAAAATATAATGCAAGAGCAGAAGAAATATTTTATCCACTAATAGGAGACACATACCTAAACCAAGAAATAAATAAAGATACACCTATTATAAATTTAGAAATACCAAATTTACAAGAAGAGATCAAAAAGATCTATAAAGAGTATGAAAAACTTTATAGCCAAGCAATAGAGTCTGGAAAAAAAACAATTGCACCAAAAGAAATTTTCATAAATTTGAGCGATTTAAAATTAAAAACTAACATTTTTATTGTGAAAACCCCTGCAAATATAAAAACAAAAGAACTAATAGAATTTAATATCGAAAGTGATCGTAAATTTTTCTCAAATATCACACTTGCAAAAGAAGAAATACAAAACTGGCTAAACAATGGATTTAAAGTAATCATTGCAGCAGAATCTAATTCACAAAAAGAAAAATTAAAATATATCTTCAAAGATCTGACAAAAATCAAAATTGAAGTTTTAAAAATATCAAGCTCACTTATAATAAACAAAGAAAAAATAGCCATTATCCTTGAATCAGATATCTTTAATAGAAGACAAAAAACAAATAAAGCTTTCGAATCATCAAAAACTAAAACTATTGATTCATTTATTGAAGTGGAAAAAAACAGTTATGTTGTTCACATAAACCATGGAATTGGAATATTTCGGCAGATAAAAAGAATTAAAACGAGTCTTCTTGAAAAAGACTACATTGAAATTGAATACGCAGATAACGAAAAATTATTTATTCCAATTGAACAAACACATCTTATTCAAAGATATATTGGAAATGAAACTCAAAATATAAAATTAGATAAAATCAGCTCAAAAACCTGGGAAAAGAAAAAAGCTTATGCAAAAAAAAGAATCGATGCAATTGCTGATAAACTTGTTGAACTTTACGTGAAAAGAGAAAGTACTAAGGGATTTCAATATCCTCAAGACAATGAATGGCAATTATTATTTGAATCAGAATTTCCATACGATGAAACTCCTGATCAATTAACAGCAATATCAGAAATCAAACAAGATATGATGAGTTTAAAAGTAATGGATAGACTTTTATGCGGAGATGTTGGCTTTGGTAAAACTGAAGTCGCAATGAGGGCTGCATTCAAAGCTGTCATGAGCAAAAAACAGGTATCAATACTCTCTCCAACAACAATTCTTACAGAACAACACTTTAATACATTTAAACAAAGATTTAAAAACTTTCCAATCAACATTGCAATGCTAAGCAGATTTATAAAAAAATCAAAAGAAAGAGACATTATAAAAAAACTAGAAACAGGAGAAATTGACATAATAATTGGAACACATAAAATACTCTCTAAGAAAATAATATATAAAAACTTAGGACTCATTATAATTGATGAAGAACAAAGATTCGGGGTAAAAGAAAAAGAAAAACTAAAGGAAATAAAAATCTCTGTTGATTGTCTTGCCCTATCAGCAACTCCAATACCAAGATCCCTTCATATGTCATTAATCAAATTAAGAGACATTTCTGTCTTAAAAACTCCACCCCAAAACAGAATAAAAATAGAAACTTATGTAGAAGAATTTAACGAGCTACTGATTAAACACGCAATAGAAAATGAACTTTCTCGAGATGGACAAGTTTTTTTTGTACATCACAATATTCAAGAACTAGATTTAATAAAAGCAATGCTAGAAAAAATGGTTCCTTATGCAAGAATTGCAACCATCCATGCAAGACTTCAAGGGGACCAAATTGAAAATATTATGCATGATTTTATAAATAAATCATATCAAGTATTACTAGCAACAACAATCATTGAAAATGGAATAGATATTGAAAATGCAAATACAATAATAATTAACAATGCGAATAGATTCGGACTTGCACAATTATACCAGCTAAAGGGCAGAGTTGGAAGAAGTTCACAGAAAGCCTTCGCTTATTTCTTATATAAAGAAAATTCAAGCTTAAACGAAAGTGCAATTGAAAGACTAAGGGCAATATCTGAATTTTCAGAACTTGGAACAGGATTTCAAATTGCAATGAAAGATATGGAAATAAGAGGTGTTGGAAACTTACTTGGACGCGAACAACATGGAGAGATCGAATTTATTGGACTAGATTACTACTTAACAATGTTAAACAAAGCAATTGAAAAACGAATGGGAAAAAATTCTAAGGAAGACGAAATCACTATTGAAATCAATTACAATGGATTCATCCCCGATAGCTATATAAATAATGAACAAGACAAAATATCAATTTATAAAAAAATCTCAAGGGTTCAAAACGAGGAAGAAAATAACAAAATAAGGACTGAAATTTATGACCAATTTGGACCAATCCCAAAAGAACTTAATAACTTACTTATATTATCAGAACTCAAATTACTTGCAAAAAAACTCAATATTACCAGCCTTAAAGAAAAAAATGAGTTACTTGAAATCGAATATTTAAACACAAAAAGTATTCCTGCCGAAAAAATAATGCAAATCATAAAAGACAATCCTACTATACTGAAAATAAATCCAGAATATAAAAATTCCGTTTTCTTAAACCTAAAACATATTAAAGAATCAGAAAAAATAAACTGCATATATAAAAATTTGAATCTATTATTATAATAAGAGAATAAAAGATATGAGAATATTAACAATTAACACAGGAAGTTCTTCATTAAAATTTACACTTTATAAACATAAAAATACACAAATACTAATATCTGGAACAATAGAAAAAATAAAAACAAAAAAATCAATAATTAAAATTAAGACCAAAAATGGCTTAATAGAAAAAACAGATAAACACATCAAATCACACAAAGAAGCATTAAAACAACTGATTAGAATATTAACAAACAAGAAATTAAAAATCATAGAAAATCCAGATGAAATTCAAGGAATAGGACACAGAATTGTACATGGAGGTCCAAATTTTAAAAATTCAACAATACTTAACACAAATACCTTAAGCGAACTAAAGAAGATATCCAAGCTTGCACCTCTTCACAATCCAACTGCAATAAAAGTCAT
Source organism: Borrelia parkeri (assembly GCF_023035815.1). Classification (NCBI taxonomy): domain Bacteria; kingdom Pseudomonadati; phylum Spirochaetota; class Spirochaetia; order Spirochaetales; family Borreliaceae; genus Borrelia; species Borrelia parkeri. The sequence goes on along the minus strand of NZ_CP073159.1, from coordinate 655,159 downwards.
AGAAATAACACTTAAAATATTTCCAAATGCAAAACAAGTTTTATGTTTTGACACATCATGGCACAAAACCATGAATGAAAATGCATTTTTATACGCCACACCATATTCTTGGTATAAAGACTATAATATCAGAAAATATGGATTTCACGGTTTATCATACTCATATATAACAACAAGAGTTGCAACAATACTTAACAAACCTAAAGAAGATCTAAACTTAATAATACTACACCTAGGCAATGGCTCAAGCATCAATGCAGTTAAAAAAGGACTATCTTATGATACAAGCATGGGTCTTACCCCTCTTGAAGGCCTTGTAATGGGCACAAGAAGTGGAGATACAGATCCTGCAATTATTCCTTTAATGAGCAAACTTTTAAATAAAACTCCAAAAAAAATCGAAGAAATTCTTAATAAGCAAAGTGGTATGCTTGGCATATCTCTTAAGTCAAATGATCTAAGAGACATCTGGGAAGGAGTAAAAAATAATGAATATAACTCTAAACTTGCAGTTGAAATAATGGCTTATAGAATAAAAAAATACATTGGATCTTACCTTGCAGTACTTGATTTCAATATTGATGCAATAATTTTCACAGCTGGCATTGGTGTTACAGATTATGGAATAAGAGAGTTATCACTAAAAGGCTTTGAAAAAATTGGAATAGAAATTGATCCTCAAAAGAATAATTTAGCAAGAGACAAACATACAGAATCTGATATCTCAAGTGAAAAAAGTAAGACAAAAATACTTGTAATACCAACAAACGAAGAATTAACCATACTTGAAGATACCTACAATTTAATTACAAAGCTTTCATAAGGTTTAGAACAAAGATATAAGATATAATCTTCAGCATATTTAACAAATAAATCATAAAAAAAGTTTAAAAATTAATCATAAAATGATCTTATCTTTAAAAATAGACTTACTAAATTAATCAAAATATTTTAGTAGTGTAAATCATATTAAAGTAAAACTTGCTTCTTGATATCTTCAAGGACCCTTTCTCCCTTAACAATCTTAAGCAAAGTAAAAGCAAATTCAAAAGCTGTACCAACACCCTTAGAAGTAATAAAATTATTACTAATAACAACATCCTCATCCACAAATTCGCCATCAGTAATATCATTTTCAAATCCAGGATAACACGTAAATTTATTTGCACCTAAGAGTCCCTTTGCAGAAAGCACAATTGCTGGAGATGCACAAATGGCTGCAATTAACTTGCCTTGTAAGTTCATATTTCTTAAAATCTTATCTAAATCTTTAGATTCAAAAAGATTGATAGCACCAGGCATTCCTCCAGGAAGTATTATTAAATCAAAATGGTCCTCACTATAATCTGATATTTTTTCATCAGCATAAAAAGTAAACCCTCTAGAACTTGAAACAACCTTATCATCATTCAAACTGATAACTTTCAGATCAACACCACCTCGTTTTAAAATATCCATAGGAATTATAGCTTCAATTTCTTCAAAACCATTCGCAAGTATAATTGCCACTTTCATAATAAAAACTCCTTAATGCTGATGGAGGGACTTGAACCCACGACAACTCGGATATGAGCCGAGTGCTCTAACCAACTGAGCTACATCAGCTTGTAGCCATTAAAGTGTATAAATTCAAAGATATTTTGTCAATATAAAATCATACTCTTAATCTTAAACTACACACTCATTTCATTAAAAAGATTACAATCAATATACTAAGAAATTCAACTTACAAGATAAGTACTTGGTATTTTTTAAAAAAAAGAAAAATAAAATTATTACTGACAATAAATTACATCTCTTAATATGAATGAAAATAAAAATTTTATAACTTAAATTATATTCATTTATTGAAGTAGGTTTAAAAACAATAGAGGATCTGGAATGAGTAATTTTAAAACAATATGATATACTTATGAATCGAAAAAAACAAAAGATTGGTATGGTTTAAATGAAAAAAATTGTTTGTATAGCTATCTTTTTTATCCATCATAATTGTTTCTCCTACAACTTTTGGACTACAAAAGATAAAGAAAAATTAATAGATAACATAGTAAGTCAAATGAATGATAAAGAATTATTGGGACAAATGTTCATGATAAGTTACCCGGAAGAACAAATAACAAAATTTGTACTAAACTTCATAAAAGAGAGAAACTTAGGAGGAATTAAAATCTTTGGATGGAATGCCAAAAACTTACACATGCTAATAGAAAGTATAAATAAAGCACAATCGATTTCCCAAAAGAATAGATTTAAAATACCTTTATTTATAGCAACGGATCAAGAAGGTGGATGGACACAGCATATCAAACTCAAAACATCAAAGACAATAGGAAATCTTGGAATCACAGCTACTCTATCACCAAATGACTCCTACCTTACAGGATATCACATAGCAAATGAGATAAGACAACTTGGAATCAATCTAAATTTTGCACCCATAACAGACATTTACAGCAATGAGGAAAATTTTACAATAGGACCAAGGACATATTCAAATAATCCACAAATCGTTTCTCTTTTTGCTCTAGCCTTTTACAAAGGACAAAAACAAGCGGGAATAATTTCAACAGCAAAACACTTCCCCGGACATGGAAATACTGTTGTTGATTCTCACATAAGAATGCCAATAATAAACTCAAATTTAAGAGAAATGCAATCAAATGAATTATTGCCATATAAAATATTAATACAAGAAAATATTCCAATGATTATGAGCGGACATCTAGCATACCCAATGCTTACAAATGGCAAAGAAATACCTGCATCATCTTCAATTAAAATCATAAAGGAACTACTTAGAAAAAAGTTGAAATATGATAATTTAATAATAACAGATGATTTATTAATGAATGCAGTAAGATATAACAATGAAAGCATTTATGACACAATTGAAAGAATTATCAGAACTGAAACTGATATTTTATTAATATCACTAAACGAAAACATACAAAATAACGCATACAATAAACTATTAAGTCTCATGCAAAAAGATAGTGAAATAAGAGAAAATATCATTAAATCTAACAAGAGAATACTTAGAATAAAGTTAGAATACTTAAAAGAAAGAAAAAATGAAACTGAAATTTATTCAAATCATAAAAAGGTTCAAGCAATACCTACTAAAGAAGGTAAAAATTTTTTTGAACAAAGTACATTAAGAGGGACAACTAAAATAAAGTTATCAAAACAAGTATCAAAGCATAAAAAAACACTTTTAATATCACCTTATAACACAATGATTAAAGAAGGGAAAAAAATATTTCAAAACAGTTCCGGATATTACTATGATTATTATCCCTTAAACAACATGAACCCCACAAAACTGAAAGAGATAAAAAAACTAATTGAAAAACACGAACAAGTTATCTTTAATCTCTCAACACCCGCTAGTCAACAATACATAGAAAACTTAAAAGAATATAAAGACAAAATAAGTATAATTGTATCGCTTACACCCCAACATATTAAAAATCTAGACTGGATACAAAATATAGTAATAGTATATGGAACAACAATACTGTCTTTTAAATCTGGATTTCTCACTTTAACAGAAGATTTTAATCCAAAAGGAAAAAACCCCTTAATAAAATTTAAGCCTTAATATCGTCTTTGATGTATGCGATTATTTGACTCTCTAAAAGATTTAAAGAACTATTTTTAATCTTAAATCCACTAGCATGCTTATGTCCGCCTCCACCAAAATACTTTGCAAGCTCACCCACATCAAAATATTCTCTAGAACGAAGCCCCACCAAAATAGAACCATCTTCCGTCTCTTTTAAAATAATTAATATTTCATTATTCTCAACATTAGAAAGAAGCGCATAAAAAAGTTCATTAACGCCACTAACATTATTATCCTTCTTAGAATTGAAAGGCAAAATAGTAAGCAATACTTTTCCATCGAAATAAGCTTTAAGATTGTTTAACATCACACTAAGAATATCTATTGAAGTTAAACTCTTAACAGATTCAATATAATTATAAACATCCTTAAGACTTAAACCTTTAGAGACAAGTCTAGCTACCATTTCAAAAGGTTCAGGATCACTTCTTGAAATAAATCTAAAAAATCCTGTATCTGTGCAAAATCCAACCAAAATATACCATGCTTCCTCTTTAGTAACCTCATACCCAAATTTTCTAATTAATTTCTCAATCAAAAAAGTAGTTGAAGGAGAAAAAGGATCAATATACCCAGGAACATCCAACTTATCACCCGATGCATGATGATCAATAACAAGAATAGGCATATCTTTTACATAAAAACCAAACTCATCTCCAATTCGATCAAATATGGAGCAATCCAAAATAATAACAGCATAATCTGAAGAATCAACATCTGGCCATTTAGATAAAAACTTATCTTTAAAAGGAATTATTTCCTTTCTCACAAAAGGACCTTCATTTAACATAATGACCCTTTTACCTATTCTAGACAAAAAAGAAGCTAAAGCTAAAGACGAGCCAATACAATCAAAATCAGGATCTTTATGCCCAATAATAATAAAACTATTATATTTTTTAATAAATTCAATAACATCTATCATAAAAAAATATTAACAAACCTTTCACATACATCAACAATTAAATCTTATAATTAAACATTTTACAATATTTTTATAGAAAATTATAATCATTGTGCTATAATTGACAATATCATAAACTAAGAGGTATTAAATGAAAGATAATGAACAAAATGCAATTGTAAAAGCATTTCAATTGGCAGAAACTGCAAGAAATAATGCATATTCACCATATTCAAAATTTAAAGTAGGTGCTTGTATTAAAACTAAAGACAATTTATTTTTTCAAGGTTCAAATGTTGAAAATGCAAGTTTTGGAGCAACTCGTTGTGCAGAGCAAGCCGCAATAATGAACATGATATCATCTGTTGGTATACAAAAAATAGATTTTATATTGATTACAACAACTCCAGTAAGTGTCCCATGTGCAATATGTCGTCAAGTAATGTCAGAATTTTTCGACGAAAATACTAAAATATTAATGACAGACCCTAACCAATTTAACGCCACTCAAACAATCTCACAAACTTATACACTTAAAGATTTACTTAAAATTCCATTCAACAAAGAAGAGTTATCAAGAATATTTAAGGCAAATCAAGAAACATAAATTAAAATTTTGTGTAAAGAAAAATTTTAAGTATTAATCTAAAATACCAAGAGAAACAATAGCCCTAGCAAACTCACTCAATGTGTCATCCTTAAGAGCGCATGCTGAAGAATCAAACACTTCTAGTATGAGCTTTTTCTCATCAATGCTAAATTCATAATCCAAAACCTCTAATGACAAAAAGTTAATAATTGGAATAAATTTATCAATAAAAGCGTATATTCCCTCATTAAAGTCAAAATTCTCATAATAATAGTCAAATACACTCTTTAAAGCTTTTTCATCAAATATTTTAAAAAAATTATAAAAAATATGTTCAATATTTTTCACATTATTTATCAGAACTTCTTCTTTAGAAATAGCTCTTTTACATCTTTTAACAAAAAATTGAGATTGTAACATAAACATCCCTCCCACCTCATTTAGGATATTAATAAAATTAATTGAACATTAAAAAAAATAATGTTATCTTTACATATAATAGGATTATGCAATAAAAAAAAGGAAAAGTGCAAACATGATCAAAATAATCAACAATAAAAACATCAATAAATGCACTAACTTAAAACTTGCAAGCTTAAAAAAAGATGAAATTTACATAGTTTACACAGAAAATAATGTTGAAATGGTTTCATACCTGAAAGCCAAAATACAAAATCAAGAAATTAAAATTAATAATTTCTATATTGATCCAAATTTTAAAGCAGAGGGAATAGAAAGAGTACTAATTAATAACCTAGTTTATTATGGTAAAAAAAATAAACTACAAAAAATCTTATGCAAAATTAATGACATAAAAGAAGAACTTAAAAACCTAGGATTTGAAAATAACAATAATATATACGAAAAAGACTTAACTTATGAAACAAAAAAAAATACACTTATAATAAGAATAGGACTTATCTCAGTATTAGCAGAAGTAGCATCAATAACATCTAAACTTACTGTTGGAATTCTTTTTAACTCGTTTGCACTCATCGCAGATGCACTTCACGTTACATCCGATTTTATCCTATCTACAATTACTTATTTTAGTTTAAAAATTACAAATCGGCCTGAAACAATTTATTATCCTTATGGATATAAAAAAATGGAAAACCTGATAGCATTTATCATAGGATTAATCATCATAATCTCAGGATTTACAATATTTTTAAGCACAACAGGATTGAATAAATTAATAAACCTCAGAAATGAATCTGGATTACATATTCATCATAATGGCTATGATCACCAGCAGTATGATCATTATCACGAGGATAAAAAAAATATATTAGAAATATTTTCAAATAATTCTTTAAAAAAAAGCATCTGGATACCATTAATACCCTTTATATTTTTCTTAGTCAAGATAATCGAACATTTGGTAAAATTCCAAATCGGCAAAAGGTATAACAACTATTTGCTTTTAGCATTATCATCATCTGATAAGAATTGCATATTCTCTCATGGAGGAACTACACTAAGCTTATTACTTGCAAATTATGTATGGACAGGATTTGATAAAATAATATCTATATGTATTAGTTTTATAATGATCAAAGAAGGACTACACGTAATCATAAACAATGCTAATAAACTCCTTTCAAAACAAGACATAAACTTAAAAAGAAAAATAAAAAACACATTAAAAAATATTAATGTAAATTTCAAAGAACTCAACTTTTTTCATCAAGGAAATGACTTAAGTCTCCATGTCAAGCTAGATTTAAGCTATGAAAATGACTTAAAAAGTTTGATACAAAAAACAGAAAAAATAAAATACACCATAAAAAAATACCATAAAGAAATATGTGAAATATACATATTAATATAACCAAATAAGATTAATTGACACCTTAAATACAATTGTGTTAAAATGTATTGCAAGACGCAGGGTGGAGCAGTTTGGTAGCTCGTCGGGCTCATAACCCGAAGGTCGTAGGTTCGAGTCCTGCCCCTGCTATTTAAAGATGCGAGGAGTAAATGAATAGAAAAAATATAGCTAAAGGAAAATTGGTAAGACGATTTGGTGTGAATATCTTCGAACAGCCTAAATATGATAAATTGCTTAAAAAGAAACCTAATTCACCTGGAATGCACGGACGATCTAGGAGAGCTAAAGTTACAGAATATGGAAAGCAACTAATAGAAAAACAAAAGGTAAAATTCACTTATGGTGTAAGTGAAAGACAACTTACTAATATTTTCAAAGAATCAAGGAGACAGCATGGAGTTACAGGGGATAATCTTTTAGCATTACTTGAGAGAAGAATTGACAATGTTGTATACAGAGCTGGATTTGCTATTTCAAGAGCCCACGCAAGGCAAATAGTTTCACATGGAGTTATTATGCTTAATGGAAGAAAAGTTACAATTCCATCCATTACTCTAAGAGCAAACGATATGATACAAGTAAAAGAAAAAGATAGCCTAAAAAAATTAGTTAGATCCAACATAGAAAAAACATCAACTCTTAGAAAATTACCAACTTGGATAGAAGTAAATGCCGATGATTTAAATGTAAAAATAACTCGACCACCATCAAGAGATGAAATACCTACCCTTGCAAATGAACAAATGATTGTCGAATACTATTCCAAAAGAGCATAAATCATAAGGTTAGCATGGCTAATAACCATGCTACTTACTTTTTTTTTTCTTCTTAGTAAAATTTTTTCCAAAATTACCATTTGCAAAAGATGAAAAATTATTGTTAATTCTATTTTTAACAGAACCTTGAGAATTAAATGATGCCCTGCTACCTGAGGGTTTTCTAACTCCATCCTTCATATCTCCTCCTTAATAAATTCTAACATATAAAACTCTAAATAATATCTAAATAGTTAAACACCTCTCCCAAATTAGACACATACTTAACATCAATATTGTCCCTAATATCTTCTGGAATCTTAACATAATCTTTCTCATTATCCTTTGGAATAATAATTTTATTTATACCATTCCTATAAGCTGCAAGCACCTTCTCCTTAATACCTCCCACAGGAAGAATTGAACCTTTAAGAGTAACCTCTCCCGTCATAGCAAGATCTAAAGGCACTCTCTTATCAGATAGCACAGAAGCTATGGCTGTTGCAATAGTAATTCCAGCAGAAGGCCCATCTTTTGGTGTAGCTCCTTCTGGAAAATGAAGATGAATTTCAGGAATTTCATTTATATCAAAATTAAGCTCAGAAGAATAAGTTTTTACAACAGAATAAGCCAATTGTGCACTCTCTTTCATAACAGTCCCAAGACTACCTGTTAAAATAATATCGCCTTTCTTATCAAACTTAATAGCTTCAACAGGAAGTACAGCACCCCCATAACTTGTCCAAGCAAGACCATAAACAAATCCAGAAGAGTCAATTCTAATTAAATTAAACTTATATTCACAATTCACATAAAAATGAAAATTATTCATATTAATTATTTTATAAATACCAGGAACATCAGGATCATGAGTAAAGAGTAAATTATTGCCATGCATTAAGGAACTTGGAAAATAAAAATTTCCTTTAATTATGTCCTCCCTTGAGTAAACATAAAGTAATTCTCTTACAACCATTCTAAACAAATTAGTCAAAACTCTCTTTAAATTCCTAACTCCAGACTCCATAGTACAGTTTCTGATTATATGTAAAACAACATCATCTTCTATTTTTATATAGACATTATTTAAACAACTATCTTTAATTATAGTTGGTATTAAAAAATTTTTTGCAATTTCTAATTTTTCAACACAAGAATACCCTTCTATCTTAATAATCTCCATTCTGTCAAGAAGAGGTCTAGAAACCTCATAAAGAGAATTGGCTGTTGCTACAAATAACACATTAGAGAGATCATAAGGAATTTCTAAATAATGATCAACAAATCTGGAGTTTTGTTCAGAATCTAAAACTTCTAAAAGTGCTGCTTCCGGATTTCCCTTATAAGTACTGTTAATCTTATCTATTTCGTCAAGAAGAATTACGGGATTAGATTTTCCAGCAACTTTAATTGCATTAATAAAAACTCCCGGAAGAGCTCCAACATAAGACCTTCGATGGCCTCTAATTTCTGTTTCATCTCTTAACCCACCAAGGGAAATTTTTGTAAATGCCCTAGAAAGAGACTTAGCAATAGACAGAGCAACAGAAGTTTTTCCAGTACCGGGTGGACCCACAAGACACAAGATAGGTGCTTGAACTTTAGAATTAATATGATAGACGGCTAAAAAATTCATTATTTTTTCTTTAGTCTCATACATACCATAATGAGAATTTCTTAAAATAAGTTCAATTTCTCTTAAAGAATTCCTCATCACAGTATTTTCATTCCAAGGTAGGTCAAGTAACAATTCAACATAGTTCCTAACAATATTTGCATCTGGCGAATTCGTATTCATACGAGTCAATCTGGATATTTCCTTTTCAATTCTAGATTTAATATTTTCAGGAATATTTTTAAAGTTTAATCTTTCAAGATAATCAGTCTCATCTCTTCCTAATCTTTTCTGAATTTCCTTAATTTGCTCATTTAAAAAATATTCTTTTTGACCCTTATCAAGTTTAGTCTTAACCTTAGCCTTAATATCTTTCTTAAGAATTAAAAGCTCAGTCTCAATATTTAGAGTTATGATCAATTTTTCTATTCTAAGCTTAACATCTAGTTCTTGTAAAAGTTCTACTTTAATTTTATATTCCAAATTCACATTAGAGGCTATAACATCAACAAGCTTAGCTGGACTATCAAAAAAATCGTTACTCTCATCATTGTCTAGTTTTTTAACGGGCAAATAAGATCTATAAATATCATACGATTCTCTTAAGAATTTAGAATAAGTAAAAAGCTCATCATTAAATTCACATTTATCAGATATAAAATCAACTTTTGCTCTAAAGTAATTATTTTTTTTTAAAATGCTTTTGATAATAACTCTATCCTGAAAGGTTACTAAAATTTTTATCAAAATTTCAGTAACCTTTACAACTTGAATAATCTTTGCATAAAGACCAATAGAATATAAATTTTCTAAACTAATTTCGCTACTATTATCCGAGTTAAGATCATTAACACAAAAAAATAAGATCAATCTACCCTCTAACATAGACTGATATATTGCATTAATCGAAACACTATCATCAAAATTCACCCATAAAGTTACATTTGGGAAAAAAACATTCTGCCTTAAAACAATAACTGGAAGATCGTCTTTTTTAGAACTAATTAGATTGAGAATTGATTTCATAAAGTTCTTTTGCCCAAGGCTTATTAGCATGCCTCCCTGTCAAAATCAAGGGCTCAATATTGCTACTTAAAACAGACTCTTTAGTAACAATAACTTTTTTAATTTGCTTAGTTGAAGGTATTTCAAACATCACATCTTTAAGCACTTCTTCTAAAATAGAACGTAAACCTCTAGCACCTGTATTTTTAAGCATGGCCTCTTCTGCAATTGCATCAAGCGCATCTCTTTCAAATAATAGATCAACATTATCCATCTTAAACATATGACAATACTGTTTCACGATAGAATTTTCAGGTTCAATTAATACTTTAATCAGATCTTCCTTTTCTAACTTTTTAAGATAAGAATGTACAGGAAGCCTACCTACAAACTCCGGGATGAGTCCAAATTTAACCAAATCTTCCATTTCCAAGTATTTTAAAGAATTAACCTCTCCAGAATCTTTTCTACCAGCAGATGAAAATCCAATAGAACTTTTATTAATTCTTTTTTTAATAATATTTTCAAGTCCTACAAAAGCTCCACCACATATAAATAGTATGTTATGTGTATTGATTTCAATAGTACACTCATAAGGATGCTTTCTCCCACCTTTTGGCGGTACATTTGCAATAGTGCCTTCAATTATTTTTAATAAAGATTGTTGAACACCTTCTCCAGATACATCCCTTGTAATTGAAACATTTTCACCTTTTTTTGCAATCTTATCTATTTCATCTATGTAAATGATACCCCTTTCTGCAAAACTTACATCTCCATCAGCAGCATGAATTAGCTTAAGTAAAATATTCTCAACATCTTCTCCCACATATCCAGCCTCAGTAAGAGTTGTAGCATCTGCCATTGCGAATGGAACATTCATCTCAGCTGCTAACTTTTTTGCAAGTAAAGTTTTACCACTACCAGTAGGACCTACAAGCAATATATTAGATTTTTCAAGTTCAACCCCATTATCTTTCTTATTACCTTTAAATATCCTCTTATAGTGATTATAAACAGCAACGGACAATACTTTTTTTGCATCTTCTTGTCCAATAATATATTTATCTAAATGACTTTTAAGTTGTTTAGGAGTTGGAAGACCCTTTGAAGATTTAGGCCTTACAGGCTTTTCTGTTTCTTCTTTAAAAAGATTATGACATATTTTAGAACATTCAAAACAAATAGCAACAGATTTTGCTGAAATAATTCGCCCTTCAGCCTCTGCATTAGTACGTCCACAAAAAGAACACCCTTCAATTTTTTGATTTTTACTTCTTGCCATATCAAATCTCACCCACAATAAAACTAATTTCTTACCAAGATACCATCAATAATTCCATAATCAAGAGCATCTTTTGGTGTCATAAAATAATCCCGCTCAATATCAAGAGATAATTTTTCCTTAGATACTCCTATCTTATCAGACATAATATCTATTATTAATCTCTTAAGTCTTATAATTTCATTTGCTTGTATACTAATATCACTGGCTTGACCACCTATTCCACCCCAAGGTTGATGAATCATTATTCTTGAATACGATAATGACTCTCGTTTGCCTATAGCACCTCCTGCAAGCAAAAATGCAGCCATTGAAGCTGCTTGACCAATGCAGATCGTTCTTACATCTGGTTTGATATACTGCATAGTATCATAGATTGCAAGTCCTGCGGTAATACTACCTCCAGGGGAATTTATATAAACATATATATCCTTTTTAGAATCTTCAGACTCTAAGAAAAGAAGCTGAGCAATGACTGTGTCTGCCCTTATATCATTAATTTCACCACTCAAAAAAATTATTCTATCCCTTAACAATCTTGAATATATATCAAAAACACGCTCATAATTTCCAGTATGCTCCACAACAGTAGGAACTAAATTATGCATATATTCTCTTATCATTATTCACCTGTTTTATAATTAATAAAATCTCTAAAGGCAACTTTTTTAGGATTAATTTCCTTCACATTTTTTAAAATTTTATCTTTAACCTTTTGTCTTTTAATTTCATCTTTTAAAATTTCAAGCAAATTCTTCTCTTTATAAAATTTCTTAATCTCTGCAAGTTCCATCTTCGCATTTTCAGCCTGTTTAACAAGCTCCTCCTCTAAATCAGAATCTGTAACCTCTGTCAAATCATTATCTACTATTTTTTGAAAAACTAACTTAGACTTTAATTTCTTAAGTACATTTTCCTTAAAAACATCATTAATACCTTCTAAACCTGTAGAAGAATTGCTTAATTGCTCAAGATTAATCTTATTTTGATGTGAAAATTCGTTTAAAACATTTTTAAATTCAGCCTCAAACATAGAAGATGGAATCTCTATGTTTAGCTTCTCTGCAATATCAGATAACAATTTTGAAAGTTTGAGAGACTCACTTCTTTCTTTAATAAGCCTTAACATATTCTCTCTTATATGCTCTTTAAGATCCTCTAATGTATTAAAACTATCCTTAATATCCTTTGCAAAATCATCATCAAGCTCAGGAATATCACGCCTCTTTATATCCTTAAGAGTGATCTTTAATCTCTTAAAAGAATTAGCAAGTTCACTAAATTTATAATCCATACAATAATTTTTCTCTACTATTTTCTCTTCATCTTTTTTCATCCCAATAATATCATTATCAAATCCATAATAATTATTAGACTCGCCAACAGTAAAAACAAAATCTTGCCTTTTAGTTGTTAAAATCTCACCTAAGGAATCATCAAGCTCCACAAAATCTACTCTAACAATACTGCCTTCCTTAACATCACCACTATCCTCAACAACCATTGCATTTTCAAGTTGTAACAATTTAAGTTCTTCCTCCACATCAGAATTAGATACAAAAACTTCTGGAATTTCTACCTCAACATTAGATATATCAGGTAGCTCAAATTCAGGATAAGCTTCATAGACAACAGTAAATTCAAAATCTTTACCGCAATCTATCTCTAATTTCTCATCTAATATTTTAGGAACAGCATAACTTAATGGTTTATAAGTTGCACTTTTAAAAAATTCTTCTAAGGACTTATGAATAAGCTTCTCTATAGTGAGAGCTCTTATATTATCAGAATATTTGCCTTCAATAATACTAAAAGGAACTTTTCCTATACGAAAACCTTTAACCTTAAGACGAGAAGAATAATCTTGTAAAATCTCGTTGTATTTACTTCTAACAAACTTTTTTGAAATTCTAATAACAGCCTCAACCTTAGAACCGGGAATCAATTTTACATCATTATTTAATATCACACTATTCCTCTAATTAAAATGCACTAATACTAATAATTGCTAAATCCAAGCGAAAGACGGGATTTGAACCCGCGACTTCCACCTTGGCAAGGTGGCACTCTACCCCTGAGTTACTTTCGCATTTCTTGCAGAAGGTGGGACTCGAACCCACATGCCTAGGGCACTAGATCCTAAGTCTAGCGTGTCTGCCAGTTCCACCACTCCTGCATACCTTAGGTAGTATACAAAACTTAAAAAGCTTTTTCAAGTATAAAACTAACGTTTTACACCCAGCAGGATTCGAACCTGCAACCTTTGGATTCGAAGTCCATTACTCTATCCAATTGAGCTATGGGTGCTGTTTAATCAAAATCAAAGGTGGCTGACGGGACTTGAACCCGCGCTACCCGGAACCACAATCCGGTGCTCTAACCAACTGAGCTACAACCACCACTTATACTCAATTACATGTAAATTTATTTTATAAATATTCAAATAGTAAGTCAACTGAAATATATACTCAAAATCAAGCAAGATAAAAATACAAAATTTTATAAAGTCTCTAAACTTTTCTTCAAAAAATTATAAACTCTAATAGTTGAAGCAATATCAACCTGCTCTCTTGGTGTATGAGGAGCATTGATCCAAGGTCCAATTGTAACTGAATCTATCCCTCCAAATTTTGCAGATATTATTCCAGTCTCAAGACCAGCATGAATAACTACGGTTTTAGCCTCTTCCAAATACATATTTTTATACACATTATTAAGATGGTTTAAAAGTTTACTATTCTCAGCCGGCTTCCAAGAAGAATAATCATAAACTATTTTAAAATTAGCACCTGAGAGACTACTAATAGCCTTTAAATGATTAAAAATATATTCCTTCTCAATATCCAACAAAGACCTTATTGTAAATACAAACCGATACTCATTACCAACCTTTAAAAGACTAGCAAAATTTAGAGACGTTCTAATAAGTTTTTCACCATAATTTTCAACTTTTTGAACTCCATGCAAAAATGCCATACCCATATTTAAAAGCTTATCTTGATCCATATCATCCAAAACATCACCAGAAAAATTTACTCTTCTTAAAATAATTTCAAAATCAGAATCAAAAGTATACATCTCTTGCATATGACGTTTAAACGATTTTAATTCTTTCTCTAATAAAACATAATATTCAGCTTCAATTAATATTAATGCCTTTGCCTCTCTAGGAATTGCATTACTCTTATCCCCACCGGATATATACCCAATTTCAAATTCCATATTTGCCCTAATTGTACTCAAAGCAAAAAACATCAATTTCAAAGAATTTGCTAAATCAATATGAATATCAGCACCAGAATGGCCTCCCTTAAGACCTGTAAACAAAATTTCAACACCTGTTTTTTTTCTATTTTGTCTATATTGTGGCTCAAAGTTAATATGAACAAGTCGAGAACCAGCACAACCAACTAAAAAATAACCCTCTTCTTCTCCATCAAGGTTAATTAACATCTTCCCAATACATAAATTAGGATCAAGTCCAATAGCACCTATTAACCCTATTTCTTCATCAACAGTAAAGAGAAGTTCCAAAGCAGGATGTTTAAAAGTCAAAGACTCACTCATAATAGCAAGCATCATAGCAACTCCAATCCCATCATCAGCACCAAGAGTAGTGCCTGATGCAACAAAATACCCATTATCTTCAATGATGTTAATAGGATCTTTGGCAAAATCATGATCAACAGATTCATTTTTCTCACAAACCATATCTGTATGAGCTTGCAAAATAATAGGCAACATATTGCTACAGCCATTAGCCTTAATCTCAACTACAATATTACCAATACTATCTTCCTTAAAAGGATATCCAAATTTTCTAGCTTCTTCTTTAATAAAATTACTAATACCCTTTAAATTTTGTGAACATCTAGGAATTTGAGATATTTCCCTAAAATAACGAATTACAACATTTTCCATCTTGCTTCCCTAATAAAACCAAATTTACAATTAATAATTAAATATATTGATTATATGATACCCATAACATATCTCAAAAAATTAATCTCTAATAAACTAAGAATTAATATAAAACATACATTTTCTTAAAATTTTAACTCTATATAGAAAAAACCACTTAAGAGCTCTGGCTTTTCTACGCCTAACACCTGAAATAATTAAAAAATCTTAGCACCATCTGGATATTCCACAATAACCTTAAAATTTTCAGGAAAAACAAAAATCTTTCTGGATTTAGACTGATCAAAATCTTGTGCTACAACTGGAATACCATATTTGGTTAACGAATTAACGGCAAACTCTGAATTCTCAACACCAACTCTTATTGTCCCTTTGGCCATAAAATTAGCACCTCCAAAAAGTTTAGCCTTAAGATTACTTTTTGATGCACCATTCTCTATCATAGCATCAATTAACATAGGAATAGCATAAACTCCATATCTACCTTTATGTAAAACATTCACCACTGAATCAGATTTCACTAACACATAATGATTTACTCCTATAAGCCTACGCACCTCATCATAAAGCACAACAGACACACAAGAACCAAGTATTGTAGAAATAACTCTATCATTTGACACAAAAGCTTCACCTGGCACTATTATTGTAACATCTCTTTTCAATTTAAAATTAAAATGATTTAACATAAAACCAATTACTCTCTTAAAAAACTTTTATAAAACACCTATAAATACTATCAAAATTTCTAATTCTTAAACGTAACTAAACAAACAAGTTCAGCACCCCTAACTTAAAAATATCCAAAAATCAATCTTTCCACTACTTCATCATTTCTAAGTGGAGTAACTAACACTTCCATACTAAACCTAATTTACCAAAGTTTATCTCTTTCAAAAGACATTTTCAAAAACTATTTTTAAAAAAATACCGAACATATCTCATTATAGATCTTTTCTTTTAATTTTGCCAATGAAAGAAAATTGAGCATAATTGCCAAATCCATATTCAAATAATTTTTGTGCAATTAAGGCACGCTTCCTCTCTCCAATATTGTCAACTCCCTTATTAACTCCCAATATAACCGCTATTAATCTTATATCATCTTTTTTAGCTGTAGCAACTAAATTTAAACCAGATGTTTTAATATAACCAGTCTTTAATCCATCAGCATAAGGATAATTAAATATTAAAATATTTTTATTCTTTTGTTTTAAATTTAACATCTTTAAAGAAGAAGTATTAGCCAAATTTTCAGACCTTGGATAAATAAAATCTTTAAGAGAATGTATATCAAGTATAAATTCAAATTCTTCTATATAGGTTCTTGCAAACAATGCCATTTCTAACGCCGTAATCTTATTATTACCGCTATAACCCGATGTATCAACAAAATTCATATTTACAAGTCCCAAGTTTAAAACATTAATATTCATTAAATCAACAAAATCACTTAAATTTTTCCCAACTATAAATTCAGCAATTGCAATAGCAGCATCATTACCTGAGGAAATTATAAGACCTTTAAGCAATTCCTCGAAATTTACTTTGTGACCCTCTTCTAAAAACATCAAGGAAGAATCCAAAGGCAGATTATAATACGATGCAGAACTGCTAATAGGAACAATAGTCTTTAAATCCATATTTTTTTTCCTTGCCTCAACTAAAGCAGTATAAATAGTGACGAGTTTAGTAAGCGATGCTGGTGGAAAAACTAAACTTGGATTTTTGGAATAAAGAATACATTTGGTATTATAATCAAGCAAAACAACTGACTTAGCATCTTCCGTTACTTTTTTGATCTCAAGTAAATCAATTGAAAAAAGTTCACTAAATACACCTGATAAAATTAAAATTTTTAGAATAACAGGGATAATTTTCATAAAGTAACATTATATCATATATTATTGCATAAGAATTTGTTATAAAATTAAATGATAAATCTAAAAAGGAGCAAACATCTTATTATGAATTTTTATGATTTCATTAAAGCCTTAGTACCAATAACACTTATAATCATTGGACTTGGGATAATAAAAAAACCAGCATATTATGTGATACCAATATGTTTAATCATTACCATTGCAATAACCTTATTTGATAAGAATTTAGGAATAATCAATACAAGTCTTGCAATATTTGAGGGAACAATAATGGGAATATGGCCAATAGTGATTGTAATTATAGCTGCTATTTTCACATATAAAATGGCTGAAAGTCAAAATGATATAAAAATTATAAAAGCCATGTTATCAAATGTATCCTCTGATAAACGAATAATAGTTTTGCTTGTAGTATGGGGATTTGGTAACTTCTTAGAAGGAGTTGCGGGATACGGAACTGCAGTCGCCATTCCCGTATCAATACTAATGGCAATGGGATTTGAACCATTCTTTGCCTGTCTTATATGTTTAATCATGGATACATCCTCAACTGCCTATGGGTCAGTAGGAATCCCTATAATATCTCTCTCCCAAGCAACAGGATTAGATGTTAATATGTTATCATATGATGTCTCTTTACAACTCATCCTGCCAACTCTTATTATACCATTTGTACTAGTTATGCTTGTAGGAGGCGGAATTAAAGGTCTTAAGGGAGGAATGTTTATCCTCACACTCCTCTCAGGAGCATCAATAGCAATATCTCAAGTTTATGTTTCAAAAACCTTAGGCCCAGAACTTCCAGCAATACTTGGAAGCATACCCGCAATGGCAATAACAATAATTTATGCAAAGCTTTTTGAAAACAAAAATACAATTAATAACAACATAAAAGTATCAGTAATGCAAGGATTCCTTGCATGCTTGCCCTATATTTTAATAGTTTCACTCATAATAATTGTCTCACCACTTTTCTATGGAATAAATAAATATCTATCAAACTTTAAAACCACTCTTTCAATTTATCCAGGAGCAAATCCACTACAATTTAAATGGCTAACCTCACCAGGACCATTAATTATTCTTGCAACAGTAGTATCTTACTCAATCAGAGGAGTTCCTATAGTTGAACAATTAAAAATATTCGTACTTACAATAAAAAAAATGGCATTATCTTCTTTTGTAATTATCTGCATAGTATCAATATCAAGATTAATGACACATAGCGGCATGATAAAAGACCTTGCAGATGGCATATCAACATTAACAGGCACATTATACCCATTATTTAGCCCATTAATTGGAGCTCTGGGCACTTTCCTTACAGGAAGCGATACCGTTTCAAATGTTTTATTTGGACCATTGCAAACACAAATTGCAGCAAATATTGATGTTAATCCTTACTGGCTTGCAGCCGCAAACACAACAGGAGCAACAGGAGGCAAAATGATCTCACCTCAAAATATTACAATAGCAACAACAACAGCAGGACTTATTGGACAAGAAGGAAAATTACTATCAAAAACCATAACATACGCTCTTGGCTATATTTTTATATCTGGCATTTTAGTTTACTTCTTATTATAAATATAAATAAATGATAAATTTAAATATTTAATAAATAAGACTAACAAAGTTATTATGTTGGTCTTATTTAAAAATAATAACTATAAAAATACTTGAATTTTTATCTAATAATTAATATCATTAATATCCAAAGATAAAAATCATGTCATTTAAAACTTCTAATAAAACCCTAAATTTAACAACAAAGGAGATATAAAAGTGAATAAAAAAATATTAAATAAAACAATATTATTATGTATCTTTATGTTTATATTAAACACTGTTACAGTTTTTGCAGATGATATAAATAAAGATACATCTAAGTCAAACCCATGGAGTCCTAAACTAACATTCGAAAATAGTAGCGAATTTAGATTTGATATGGATGAGCTCATTCCTGGTTTGGAAAATAAAAGCCAGCTAGGACTTAAATTTGTACCATATGAAACACATAATGAAATAGGAAAACATGATCCTTTCTCAGCTTACATCAAAGTAGAGGACCTCGTGTTAAAGGCTCAGGGCAAAAAGGATGCCATACTCAAACTCGATGTAGGAAGCATTACAACACAAATCAACATATATGATTTTTACCTTAAAATGGAATCAATGACTGATTTTGATTTTAACCAAGAATCATTATTTAGTTTCGCACCAATGACTAGTATGCAAAGCGAATATTACGGTTTTCCAAGCAATGATTGCGCTACAAGAAGAACAATCCTTGCAAGAAGTACAGCAAAAACAATAGGAACACTTCAGTTTGGATATACTTTTCCACAATTAGAACTTTTGCTTGCAATTGGGGCAACAGGAACAGGAAACAGAAACTACAAAAAAAATGCTAACGATTCCGAAGAAGATAAAAAGAAAAAAGACGAAACTCCTTACAACAATACATATCAAGGTATACTTTACGGAACAAAAGTGAAATGGACACCAATGAAAAATGAACTAGCACAATACAGCTCAGATGTCATTGCAGAAATTCCATTTGAATTACATTTTGGACTCTCAGGAGCAATCGGAAACTCAACATTTAATAATTCATCAATAACATACGGACTTAAAGACAAATCTGTTATAGGCTCAGATCTTGTCAGTCCAACTTTATCAAACGCATCTATAATGGCCTCTATTGGATTTACTTATAAGCTTGGTCTTACAAAAATCAATGACAAAAATACCTATCTCTTAATACAAACCGGCTCTGATGTAGGAATAGATCCATTTGCTAGCGATTTTTCTATACTTGGACACATCTCCAGAAAGGCAAATACAGATGACAAAAACCAGTTTGATCCAACAGGAAACAAGCTTAATTTTGATAAAAAAAGAAGTACCAACTTTGCATTTTCTGTAGGAACAGGTATCGGTTTTGCCTGGAATAAAGATGACGGTGAACAAGAATCATGGTCAATTAGCGGTGGTAATTCCTATAATACGAGAATATTTGGTGCACAAGACAAAAAATCCGGAATTGGACTTGGAATTACCTATGGAAAAAATCTATATAAACCTACATCTTCAAACAAAATAATACAGGACATAGCTGCAAAATCATTCCAAACTTTTAATGCCGAAATTTCAACTTACGAAGACAACACAAAAGGACTTATTCCTGGTCTTGGATGGATAGCTTCACTTGGAATTTATGATCTATTAAAAGAACAACCTCAATCAAATGATATAATAACTACTCTTACACCAAAGACTAATAATAATCAAACTCAAACCCAAACTCAAACAGTTGCATTTACTGAAGCGACTAAGATTGGGGGTGCTTTATACATAGATTACGCAATACCTGTAGAATCCATATCACCAACAACACATATAATCCCATATGTAGGTACCCATATTCTAGGATCACTTAAAGGTTCAGATAAAAGCATATATCTAAAAGCTGGGGTAGAATTAGACAATTTAATCAAATTGACCAAAATATCACTTGGATGGGATTCAAACAATCTTTTCGCAACAAAAGACCAAATGGGAAGTGTTTTCTTACAATTTGCAGTGGCTTTTAACGAATAAACAAAAAGAATCGTTTAAAGAGTAGAAATCTATCCTTTAAACGATTTATCAATTTTATTTCAAATAATAAAATCCTATTAATCAAATACAACTTAATAAGTTAGCTATTTTAAATTTCGCTCTTTGCAGATCTTTTCATAAGCATCTTGAATCTTAATAAATTTTTCATTTGCCTCTCTTTGTTTAATAGGTTCACTTGCAAATCTATCTGGATGGTATTGTATAACCAATTTTTTATAAGCCTTCTTTATGTCATCATCACTAGCATTATAGCTTAAACCCAATACTTCATAAGGATTAATAATCTCTATATTAATATTTTTGTAAGCATCATAATTTTCATAATCAAGCTCAAGAAATGCACTAACATAACGAATAAATTTATCCCCTTCCAAGTTTCCATATCTAGCTAAATTATTAATCTCTTTAAGAACTGAGACAAGCCACACAAAAAGATCTCTATGCTGAAAGTACCCAAGCTTCAGCGTATATAATATTTTGTCTGCATTTCTATTTTGAGTAACAGAAAAATGAAATACATTATAAAGTTCCGTCTTATGTTTTTCGGATAAATTTAAAGAATTAATTATAAAATTAATATAATTTAATTGTTCACCAGTCATTGATCCCAAAATAGAAATCAATTTGGCCATCAATAAACAAGATAACTTATAAAATTCAAATTCCCTTGACTTAGAATAAAAATAATCTCTTGTTGTGTACGTCCTAAATCCACCTAAAATACTGGTGATTATAAAAAAAACAAAAAATATAAAAAACATACTTAAAATAAAGGGACTAAAAATAAAAATCAACGACAATAACAAAAAGAAAATTTGAAACAAATTAAACACCTAAATAAATAAACTGTAAATCAAAATTAGGGCATATTAAAACTACTAATAAATTCTACGACTTCGCATTTTATTTTTTTAAGCTCATCATCAGACTTAGTCTTCAAAGACCTAATAATAAAACGAGCAACCTCAATAGAATCATCTCTATTTAAACCTCTTGAAGTAATAGCAGCACCACCAATTCGAATACCCGAAGCTACAGAAGGATTTTTTGAATCAAAAGGAATTGTGTTTTTATTAATAATAATGTTTACGCTCTCAAGAATTTCCTCAGCAGCAGCCCCTGTAATACCCAAAATACCAAGGTCAACTAAAAATAAATGATTATCCGTTCCACCACTAACTATTCTAAAACCTTCTGAAATAAAATACTCAGCCATAGCTTTGGTATTCTCTATTACCCTAGAAATATAATCCTTAAACTCACCCATCAAAGCTTCTCCAAAAGCCACTGCTTTACCTGCAATAACATGCATTAAAGGCCCACCTTGAGTTCCTGGAAAAACACAAGAATTAACAGCATTCTCTAGTGTTCTCTTTTTATTATTAAAATTCACTATCATACCAGATTCCTTACCTGCAAGAATTAATCCTCCCCTAGGGCCCCTTAAAGTCTTATGAGTAGTACTTGTAGTTAAATGTGCAAAATCAATAGGAGAGTTATGAAAACCTGTAGCAACAAGACCTGCCGTATGAGCAATATCACACAAAAGATAAGCTGAAACCTCATCCGCTATTTCACGAAATTTTTTAAAATCAATTTCTCTTGAATAAGAAGAAGCACCAGCAATTATTAAATTAGGTCTACATTCTCTAGCTATTCTCCTAACATCCTCATAATCAATTATCTCAGAATCCCTTGACACACCATAAGAATATGCATCGAAGAGCATTCCAGAAAAACTGACCTTACTACCATGAGTTAAATGACCACCATGAGACAACTCCATTCCAAGAATTTTATCCCCAGGCTTAATAAGTGCCATTATAGCAGCCATATTAGCTTGGGAACCACTATGAGGTTGAACATTTGCATAACTTGCACCAAAAAGCTCTTTTGCTCGTGATATAGCTAAATTTTCAATATCATCAACAACAAAACATCCACCATAATATCTCTTTGAAGGGTAACCTTCAGCATATTTATTAGTCAAAATACTTCCAACAGCCTGTCTTACTCCTAATGACACAAAATTTTCTGAAGCAATTAATTCAATATTTTCTCTCTCCCTTTTAGCTTCCCTTGCAATTAAATCAAATAAAACACTATCTATCATTAATATTTTCCTCCAAAGTAATCCTATAATTCAGAGAATAATTACTATTTGTCAAGCTTTTATACTTCAACAATACTAAATCAAAATAATCATCAAACAGCAAATCATCATAATCTTCCTTATATCCATACTGGATATAATTCTCTGACATATTCAAAAAATAATTAGAGCTATCTCTAAATAATACCGCATTTACTATATCAAAATAAATAAATCCAATATGCTCTAAAAAAAATTCACACCAAGTATGTTCTTTAAGACTAGACGACCTAGTATCAAAATACAGTCCAACAGCATTTCTTAAAGGTATATTATTTCGTAAAAACAACAAATTCGTAAGTAAAATTAAATTATCAGCCGAAATTTCCCTCATTTTAATAGATTCATCCAAAGTTAAATCATTATCTATAACCGTAAAATGCAAAATTAAAGCATCAATAATAGATTTTGCCAATTCATAAGCCGAACTTTTGTTGTTTACATTCAAATTAATTGAACTTAAATCAAGTGAATCATAAGATAAATAACGATCTCTCTTATTTAAAACATATGTTTTAAATTCATACATATTACTATCCGTATTTACTTTAATACTATCCAAAGCTTGTCTATCAAAAATATCTAAATCCAATTTACAAGTCTCAACTTCAAATTTTAAATGATATGTATTTGATTTTAGGCTTTTAAAAAATAAATTATCTAAATTCAATATAGTCCCATTATTATCTGCAAACTTAATTTTTTGTCTTTCATTTTCAATTGGATTTAAATAAAAAACATTAAAATTAATGTCATCTGATGTCAAACTAAGCAGCTCCTTACTATAAGCCTGAACGAAATAAATTTCATGAGATATTTTAAAATTTCTAGTTCCCTTTAAATTCCACCTAAAAAAATTTGTATTAAAATTAAAAGGAATTTTATTGCTTTCAACCCCGTCAACCAGTAAAAAAATCTCACCATCAATATGCAAAGTCTTTGGTGGAATAAATTTTATTTCTTCTTCACTCAATTTCAATATATCTCTAGGAAGGACTTTATAAAGTTCATGTTCTGTTTGAATAAATATTTCAACACCATCAAAATTTGACACTAAATTTTTGCCTCTTAATATAACAGGAACATTTGTCACTAAAACCAACTCATCAGTAACAAAAAGAAAAGGTTTATTTTTTTTCTCAAGTTTAATTGGAACTTGTCTACGAATCACAAGAAAAAGTTCATTACTAATCCCTTTCTCGCTTTTTATAAAAACAAGACCTGAGTTGATTTCATCTGTAATTCTAAAAACTATCTTCTCATTACTCCAGCTAACAATACTACTCTTCATTAAATAATGATCATTAATATTAATCTCTCCAATCTTATCACCTAAATTACGTCCTTTAATCACAATTACATTTTCATGCGAAGCAGGCATTGGTGATATTTCATAAATTACAGGCTTTAAATAAAACAAAAATCCAGAAAAAATAAATAAACTTAAAAATATTAAAAACACTAAGCTTAAAACAAAATATTGACTCTTAAAAAATACTGCCAAAAATTACCCTCTTTTAACCTTAGTCCCTTCTTCAGTATCAATTAATACAAAACCTTTAGAATAAAAATATTCTCTAATCTCATCAGCACGCTTAAAATCTTTTTTTATCTTGGCTAACCGTCTCTCTTCCAGCAAAGAATTCATAGCATCATCAATATCTATCCTATCCTTCTCAATCTCTCTAAAGACTCCTTCTTTTAAACCAAGAGATAAAACTTCATCAAATTTGAATGTAAGTCTAAGTTTTGAAAGAGCACTTAAATTATCATCCTTAACAATATCCCATAACAAGGCTAAGGCCTGAGGAATACTTAAATCAAAAGCTATTTTTTCCAAAAAACTATCATAATATCTTTTCTCTAAAACAGATTCAATATTCTCATAATTCTTACTAAGTAATACCAGATCAAATTGATTTAATGAAGAACAGAAAGCTGTCAATTTATTAAGCATATTTTTTCTAGCCACCTTGCAAGCTCTCAAATTACTAAACGTAAACTTAAGTTGAGTTCTATAATGTGCAGTTAAACAAAAATATCTAAAATCTAAAGGCGAAAATCCATCAGCTTCTAAGTCTTTAATGGTAATAAAATTATTATTTGATTTTGACATCTTTTCATCTTCCATAATCAAAAACTCACCATGAACAAAAATGTCACACCACATCCTATTTAAATAACATTCTGCTATCGCTATTTCATTTATGTGATGAACCCCAATATGATCAACTCCTCCCAAATGGATATCAAGAGTACTCTTAAAACAATCTAAATTCATTGATGCACATTCTAAATGCCAACTTGGATAACCAAATCCCCAAGGTGAATCCCATTTCATTTCCTGATCTTTAAATTTTGAATTTGTAAACCACAAAACAAAATCTGACTTATTCTTTTTTGAAAGATCTACCTCAACTCTGGAAACAGAAGAAAACCCAGAATCATTTAGATTAATACCAGCCATCTGGCCATAACTCTTAAAAAGAGAAGTATCAAAATAAACATTACCATTAACAAAATAAGTAAACCCATTTTGCTCAAGAACTTTAATCACCTCTATCATGCTTGCAATATATTCACTTGCAATAAGCACTTTATCAGGACGCACTATATTCAATTTTTCACAATCACAAAAAAAAGCTTCTGTAAAAAACCTGCTAATTTCATAAACCGTAAGGCCTCTCTCTCTTGCAGCCTTAACCACCTTATCTTCTCCCTCATCAAATTCACCTGTTAAATGACCAATATCAGTAATATTCATTGCATAATTAACATTATATTTTAATAACCTTAGGGACTTAATAAGCAGATCTTCAAAAATATATGTTCTAAGATTACCTATATGGGCATAATTATAAACAGTAGGTCCACAAGCATAAATCTTAGTATCTCTAAAATTTTTTACTTCAGATAAACTCTTTGTTTTTGTATTATATAATCTAAGAAGCATACACCCCATGAAAAAATTAACTCTAGAGATTAAAAATGTCAAAATAAATTACAATTAATATAATCCCTACATAACTTATTATACAAGTTTATTATATTTAAAATAATTTGACAAATTTAATAATAATTAAAACTACATATCACTTAAAAAGTTTACTTCAAATTTGAAAAAAATAATAATCCAATATAAAATTAGAAAACATGTTAAAAAACATAAATAATTTTCTTGAAAAGATTAATATTAAACCTAAAAAAGAAAATCTTGCAAACCATACAACTTATAAAATAGGGGGAATTTCCAAACTATTTTTAACACCTAAAACAATCAAAGATGCAGAACATATATTTAAAGTAGCAATAAAAGAAAAAGTTAAAATATTTATTTTAGGAGGAGGCTCCAATCTGTTAATAAACGACGAAGTAGAAATTGATTTTCCTATAATATATACTGGAAACTTAAATAAAATTGAACTTCAAAACAATCAAATTACTGCTGAATGCGGTACCAATTTTGACGACCTATGTCATTTTGCATTGCAAAATGAATTAAGCGGATTAGAATTCATATATGGACTTCCTGGAACTCTCGGAGGTGCAATTTGGATGAATGCCAGGTGTTTTGGAAGCGAAATCTCTGAAATATTAGATCGAGTCATTTTTGTAGATGAAAATGGACAAACTATCTGCAAAAAAATTGAAAAAAGTGAATTCTCCTATAAGATTTCTCCTTTTCAAAACAAAAACACTGTAATACTAAAAGCAACCCTAAACCTAACAAAAGGCAATAAAAAACATATTGAAGAGATTATGAAACAAAACAAGCAAAAAAGAATAGATAAAGGACATTATATCTCTCCAAGTAGCGGGAGTACATTTAAAAATAATAAAAAATTTTTAAAACCTACTGGGCAAATTATTGAAGAATGCAACTTAAAAGGACTAAACATTGGAGGGGCAGCGGTATCACACTATCACGGTAACTTTATTATTAATAAGAATAACGCCAGCTCTAAAGAGATTAAAACACTAATTGAGAAAGTAAAAACCGAAGTTCAAATAAAAACAGGGTTTTTACTTGAAGAAGAAGTGATTTATATCGGATTTAACGACAAAAATTAAATTATTTATCCCAAAATTCATTATTAATATTTTCCACAACATCTTTCATTTTAGCAACCTTTTCTCTACATTCATTAACCAATGATACATGTTCACGTAAAGGTTCTAATGCATCTAAACTCATCTTAGAAACCCCAAATTCACTTAAATCATTATTTAAATTATTAAACTTTCCACTAATAACAAAATAACTATTAAATATCTCCTTACATATGTTCTTAGTATCTTTAATCTTAATATCATAAGATAAATATTTATCTTTAAATTCTTCAATTTCTTTTACATGTTTAGCAAGAGTAATATTAATTCTCTCATGCTGTACAGCATTATTATGAATATTTTCCTGGATGTCAATAAAATCCTTATAAATAGCATCAATCTCTGAACTTACAACTGAAATGATATTATTAACCATTTTAAGCTCATCTTTAATAGTTGTCGAATACTTTCCAGAATTAATAGCAAGTTTTCTAATCTCCTCTGCAACAACAGCAAAACTCTTACCAGCATCTCCTGCCTTGGCCGCCTCAATGGCTGCATTCATTGCAAGCATATTAGTCTGAGCTGATATTAACACTAAAAGCTTATTTGCACTCTGAAGACTATTAGTCTGAGATAAGAGCTCCGAAAAATTTTTATTAACATTCTCAAAAATAGAATTCAATTCAAAAACCTTATTTTTTACATCATCAATACTTGTAGAATTTGATGCAACAACTTTACTAAAAATCTCTAAATTTTTATCTATTCCATAAAAAGCGTTAGCATTCTCTTCAAATTGAGTAGCAATATCCAATATATTCTTATTGTGATCACTAATTGGATTAGATATTGATTCAAAATCCTTTAAAATATTTACAATTGACTTCTCAAATTTAGAAAAAGCATCCCCTATTTTATCATAAGTAGCAAGACTATTATGCACTTTATCTATATTTTCTTCAGGAATATTTATCTCAGTTAAATACTTCCTTAAGTTTTGTACATAAACCTTAATGCTATCGACAATATTAGTAGTTCTTGAAAAAAAATTATCAAATTCAGCACTAATATAAGAAAAAATAAAAGATTTATATTGAACCTCTAAAATAGGATCAAGACTTAAAACATCCTCTCTTTCCTTTTTATATTTAAGAAGCATTCTAAAATCTCCAATAAAAGGCAAAATCAACCTATTGTAAAGATAAAATATAATGAGATAAACAAAAAATATAAACCCTAAGAAAAATATTGCATTTGATTGAAATTTAAGGGGAAGATAATCCATATTCAAAATAATACCTTGGACCACTCTTCCATCAATCTGAGCAGTACTTAAAACATAAGAAGAAGTCTTATGTTTTAAAATATCCCTAGAAATATTAGGATTGTCTTTAACATGAGATATAACCCTGCTTAAAACACTATTTGCATAATTTTCTGCAAAATTATCAGTACTTAAATCATTAAGACTCAACAATAAAGGATTAAAATCCCTATCAACCACAAAAAACTCATAATTTTTATTACTAAACTTAAGATAAGAATCAAATTGATTTGCAATATTAATAAATAAATTATCAAAACAGACTAAAAAACAGATTACACCTAAGATTGTAGAACTATCATTCATAACTGGAATACTTACAACAGAATAGAGCCTATTTTTTACTCTCTTATAACTTGAATAATACGCAACATGCTTCTTTGCAGGAACAAAATAAATCGGATCTTCAATAATATTATTTATATCTAAAAACGAAAAGTTTTTATTTGAAATCAAAACATTTTGATCAACAGGAATATAGAAAATTCCTTCTAAAGAATTCTCTTCAAGGGGTATATGCTGAAAAATTTCACTTACCTCATTAAAGCCCTTGGAACTTAAAAACAGAGCAATACTTGTATCTAAATCTATGAACCGTAAATCAACACTTGCAATAAAACTATTTGAAACATTATGTAAGACACTTAAAACCCTATCATTCTCAATGAGATTTTTTAAAACACCAACAGCACCATCATATTTATTTTTTATCTGAAAAGCCACATTATTTGAAAAAAGTTTAAAATCAGACTCAACACGCTCTAAATACCCATTTTTATAGTTTAAATAAGCCTGACCTAAAAACAATAAACCAAAGCAAATAAAAATAAAAAGTATGAGATAAAGCAGAAAACTCATATTTTTTAATTTAACACTTACCAAATCCTCATTCATAAAAAAATTTCTCCAAAATTAAACCCATAAAAACAAATTTTCAAGCTGTGTTAAAATATTACAATATTAATAGTAATATATAAATAACCAATAAATATTCAATAAAATATACATTTTTATTATTCCAATATATGTATATAATTATATAATAAAACATATATAATACTAGTTAGTTATAATGTTTTGTAAAAAGTTTTGTGAGGATTCAAGTGAAAAGAAATCATTCTAGTTCCACTCTTTTTTATAAGTTTAATATTGTTATTGTAATTTATACAATGATTATTGCTACAACCATTTTCTTACTATTAGATCACGGATATAGGAAAATAATAACAAAAGAACTTCAAAGCTTTACAAAATTCGTCAATAATATCATGATAAAAAGCTTCTCTAGAGATACAAGAAACATGTTAATCGCTATTGATGAATTTGTTAAAAATTATAACCAGAATTTGAACACACAAAAAAGTGATCATTTAAATAATATAATATCTATCGACCAATTAAGCTTATTCCCATCCTATATAAAAATAATAGAATATACAAACAAAAATGGCAAAATATTGTATTCAAGTGATGAGAGAAGACTAAATACCTACATAAATTTACAAGAAATGAAAACGGATAATAATATAGATAACTACCACACACTTATACTAAACCAAGATTTAACAATAATAAATAATAAATCCTATATACCAATGCTTTATAAGATCCCCCAACAAGATCAAAATGATTTGTATAATATAAGTAATGCAAACATAAAGTCAGAAAAAAATATGAGTATAAATCATGATGGATATGTTGTTTTATATGCAGACATACTAGAACAGATAAAACAACTAAGAAAAAACATATTTATGCTTTTAGAAAGATCCTTATTAGAAAAAGGAAATCAACACAAAAGCTCCCATTACTTCAAGATATATGCTATTAACAGTCAAGGAGATATTTTCGGTGAACAAGACGAAGAAACACTTAAACCTATAAAATTATCCTTAAACAGCCTGTTTGAAAACAATCCAAAAATAACAACTCCATTACTAAATGCAATAGCTCAAAGAAAAAGTAATTATAATACTAGCTACAACAATAACATAATTTCCATAACAAGACTTACATCTTCATCTTGGTATTTAGCAATACAAATGAATTATAACAATATATTTTCAAATGAACTCAACAATATCAAATTGATGTCAATATCAACAATAATATTACTCGTAATAATATTTATATTAATCATGATAATTACAATCAAAAAACTAATCATATCAAAAATAGAGAAACTTAATAAGATCATTCCAAAAGTCAAAGAAGGAGATCTCACAATCAAGATTGAATCAAAAGGAAAAGATTCAATAAGTGCCACAATAAATTATTTCGGGTATTTCATTGAAAATTTAAAGAACGTAATAAACTCACTACAAGGCAGAGTAAAATTATTAAAAGAAAACGGTGATCTACTCTTTAATGAAATAAATAAAGCTTATGATACAATAACAAACTCAAATAAGTACATAGAAAAAACACAAGAGGAAATAGAAAAACAAGTTGAGTTTATTTCAAATACAACAAATACAATTGAGAATTTATCTAAAAACATCGCATCACTTGACAATTCAATTGAAACTCAAGCTGCAAGCGTTGAAGAATCCTCCTCAGCTATTGAAGAGATGATAGGAAGCATACAATCAGTCACAGAAATAACACAAAAAGCTGCAAAAAGCACAGAAGAACTTAAAATATTTTCCGATGATGGTAGAAAAAAACAAGAAGAGATTATCATGCAAATTAAAGATATTTACAAAAATTCAACAAGACTACAAGAAGCTAATGCACTAATATCATCCATTGCTAGCCAAACCAATTTACTATCAATGAATGCTGCTATCGAGGCGTCTCATGCAGGAGAAGCTGGAAAAGGTTTTGCAATCGTTGCAGAAGAGATTAAAGACCTTGCAGAACAAGTTACATCACAATCAGAATCAGTTGCAGCATCAATAAATGAAATCATGGATTCAATCAATCAAACAGTAAAAACATCAGAATTAACAAATAAAGCTTTCAATCAAATATTTAACTCAATCAACCTCGTAGTTCAAGTCATAGAAGAAATCAATCATACTATGCAAGAACAATCAATTGGTAGCCAAGAAATTTTAAAAGCTTTAAACACAATGAGAGAAATAACATATGAAGTAAAAATAGGTTCAAATGAAATGTTTAGAGGAAATAAAGAGATAATTAATACAGTTTCTGTTTTAGAAGAAATTAATGTCACAGTTTCAAATTCAATGAAAGGACTAAAAGAAGAAATCAAAAAACTAATAGAAGCTGTTGAAAGCATCAAAACTTTTGGAACAACAAATTCAAATCACATTACAGAAATTAACACAGATACAAATCAATTTAAAACAAAATAGCTAAAGGTAAATCTTATGAATAATAAAACATTTTATATCACAGATAGATATCTAAAAACATCCTTAATGCTATTTCCAATTTTTGCCTATACAAAAAATTTTTTAGAAGGAACCATAATATCAATTTGGATTTCATTGTGCATTTTACTTCCAGCAATAATTATTAAACAAATAGAATTAAGAAATCAAATATTAGGAATTTACCTATTAATAATAGGAATTGTTGTCAGTTTAACTTACATATTCATGTACTACATAACTCCTATTCTTTATGAAAATTTAAGATTTTCAATCCCTATTTTAACAGTTATAATAATCTCATTTCACAAAAATGAACCTTTTAAAGGTGTAAAAGACTCATTAAGCATATTGCAATACTCTAAATTACCGATAATAACATTCATATCACTAAGCGCAATAATTTCACTATTTAGAGAAATACTAAATACTGGGGGCTTACAGCTTTTCAATATTAAATTACTGATAATTAAAGATAGTAATATAATAAAAACACCTGTTTATAGCTCAAATATTTTTCTAGCAGCATCCTTAATCTTTCTCTTAATTAACATACTAATAAATATTAAAGGGAAAAAGAATGATCAGTAAAATAAAAAAAGATTTAGAAGATAAAATTAGCAAAACAATAAAAGAGCTTGCATTAAAACAAAACATTACATTAGACAAAATAAATATAATCATGCAAAAACCTCCAAAAAGTGAACTGGGAGATTTATCAATACTAATATTCGAATTTAGTAAAATCTTAAAACTCAGTACATCTGTAATTATTGAAGAGATAATTAAACAGATTGGAAAGCAATACACAACCAAATCAATGGGAGCTTATTTAAACATAAAATTCAACAGAAAAGAATATATTAAAGATACAATCAAAAAAGTCAATGAACAGAAAGAAAAATATGGAATAAATAATGTACTTAAAAACAAAAGGATAATAATAGAATTCTCATCACCAAATACAAACAAACCATTGCATGTAGGACATCTTAGAAATGACATTATTGGGGAAAGCTTATCAAGAATACTAAAAGCTTCTGGTAGCCAGGTAACAAAAATAAATTTGATAAATGATAGGGGAACACATATCTGCAAATCCATGCTTGCTTATAAAAAATTTGGAAATAATACAACCCCTGAACTTTCCCTAAAAAAGGGAGATCATTTAATCGGTGATTTTTATGTAAAATACAACGAATATGCTAAAAATAATCAAATAGCAGAAGACGAAATACAACAGTTACTATGTAAGTGGGAAGAAGGAGATGAAGAGACTGTTCAACTTTGGAAAAAATTAAATAAATGGGCAATTGAAGGAATCAAAGAAACTTACAAACTTACAAACATTACATTCGATAAAATTTATCTTGAAAGTGAAATATTTAAGATCGGACGAGAAATTATACTTCAAGGATTAAAAAAAGGTTTATGCTATAAACGAGAAGATGGTGCTATATGTATCAATCTACCTATAGAAACAAATGAAATGACCGATCAAAAATTTAAACAAAAAGTACTTCTAAGAGCTAATGGAACATCCATTTATTTAACACAAGATCTAGGAAATATATTAACTAGAAAAAATGAATTTGATTTCGATGAAATGATTTATGTAGTTGGAAGTGAACAAATTCATCATTTTAAAACTTTATTTTACGTTGCAGATAAATTAGGAATTACAAAAGAAAATAATCTAGTGCACTTATCATACGGCATGGTAAACTTACCTACAGGTAAAATGAAATCAAGAGAAGGTCATGTAATTGATGCTGACAACTTAATTCATGATCTAAGCGAATCAACTATGATAGAGATAAAAAAGAGACATTCAAATGAGAAAGATTTCAAAAAAATTGCATTAAATATATCACTAGGGGCTATTCACTACTATCTACTAAAAACGGCAATACACAAAGATATATTATTTAATAAAGAAGAAAGCTTGTCATTTACTGGAAACTCAGGTCCATACATTCAATATGTAGGTGCAAGAATTAATAGCATACTTGAAAAGTATGATGAATTAAATTTATCCAGCAAAAATATTAATTTCGACCTCTTAATAAATGAAAACGAATGGGAAATAATCAAAATTATATCTGAATTTGAAGAATATATAATTAAGGCTGCAAAAGATCGTAATCCTTCAATAATAGCCAACTATTCTTACTTACTTGCAAAAAGCTTCAGTTCATATTATCAAGACACAAAAATAATAGATAAAGATAACCCTGAACTTACACATGCAAGAACTGATTTATCAAAAACAGTTCTACAAACAATAAAAAATTGCATGCATTTACTTAACATTCCTTACATGAAAAAGATGTGAACTTTTCAAATTCACATTTCAAGCCTATAATCATAATAATTCACAGTCATCCTTATTAAATATCGACATGATCTTCTTATGATATTTTTCAAATATGTAATACCTTTTAAGCTTAAGAGTATGAGTAAGTTCTTCACCCACAACAAAACTATCTTTTAATAAAACAAATCCAACAATCCTCTCAAAGCTCTTAAATCCAGACTTAAGATTAACTATATCTGAAATACATTTAGAATAGAGTTTGTTCACAGATTCATTAGATAATAAATCATCATGAGAAGCAAATATTATTTCATTAGAACCAGCCCATTTCTCAAGAACTTCAAAATTAGGTACAATAATAGCTCCTAAAAACTTTTGATCTTGACCGACAACTACAACATTTTCAATAAATAAAGACTTTGATAAAGCTCTCTCAATAGGTTCAGGCTCAATATTTTCTCCACCCCTTAACACAATCGTATCTTTACTTCTTCCAACAATTGAAATCTCATTATTAATTGTTGCACACACTAAATCACCTGTCTTCAACCAACCATCTCTTGTTAAAACTTCCCTTGTTGTAGTGTCATCTTTAAAATAACCACTCATAACTTGAGGGGATCTGACCCAAAGCTCACCCTTTTCACCAGGAGATAAAGAATTACCATCATTACCGACTACTCTATATTCAATATCTGGAAACAAAGGCCCAACAGTATTTGCAACAGGACTCTTAAGACGTCTTACACTTAAAACAGGTCCCGTTTCTGTAAGACCATAACCTTCAAGCACTACAATACCTACAGCTTTGAAGAAATAATCAACATAATTTACCAAAGCTCCTCCACCAGAAACACCAAATTCAAATCTTTTCCCAAGTGCTTTCTTTATCTTTCTAAAAACTAAAACATGTCCTAAAAATTTAAAAGGCAAAAGCAAAATTAAGCCAGTAAGACAAGCAACCTTGATAAAAATTGAAACTAAAAAATTGGACCTCTTGTAAACAGGAACAAGTCCCAAAAATTTTTCCTTAAGCTTTATATAAAGAATTCCTATCTTTAGGAAAAAATTAAATAAAAATCTCTTTAAAAAAGACTCCGATACTCTTTTCATAATACCAATCCTTATTCCTTCCCAAATTCTTGGAACAGAAATAATTGCATGGGGATTTAAAGCTGCAAAATCTTTAAGTAAAACAGGCCCAATAGGCTTTGAATAAGCAATTGCCATACCATTAAGAGCAACTATATATTCACAAGTTCTCTCAAATGAATGCCACAGAGGAAGAATAGATATCATTATTTTCCCTGGTTCAATTGTCGGCAAATAATCACCAATCCTATCTACTTGAAAAATAAAAGATTCATGACGAAGTACAACACCTTTTGGCAATCCTGTTGTTCCTGAAGTGTATATTATAGTAGCAATATCCCTGCCAGAAACTTTTTCAAGTTCAGAATCAAACATCTTAGGATTATCTTTTAAATAATCATACCCCAAACTCAATAATTTTTTATAAGAGATTATTGTAATATTTCCCAATTTATCCTCATAAAGTTTATCATCATCAATAACAACAACATGTTTAACAAATTTAAGCTCATGTTTTTTAGAAATGATTTTTTGAAGCTGTTTAGCATTTTCCACAAAGACAAAACTAGACTCAGAATGATTAATAATATAAACTAACTCATCTTCAGACGAATCATTACCCCTTGGAACATCAATACATCCTAAACTCATAACAGCAATATCAATAATTATCCACTCTTTTCTTGAATCAGAAATAAGAGCGACCCTATCACCTTTCTTAATTCCATAATGCAAAAGACCAGAACCAATACTCTTAACTTCATTCCAAAAATCAGAATATATCTGTCTCTTAAAATCTTTAGACTCATTTTCTTTATAAATAAAAATATCAAGATCACCATAAGGTCCCACAACTTCATTGAAACGCTTAGGTATAGTATCCAGCATAGATCCTCCTTAACTAATTTAACAAAAAGAGCAAAACACTAACAAAGATATTATAAAAACTATGAACAAAAATCGAATAATATATATTTTTATGTATTAAATATATATAAGACAAAATTCCCCCAAAAATTAATGCAAATAAAAATCCAATAAATCCATAATAAAAATGTCCATAAGCAAAGATAAAACTACTAAGAAAGGCTGCAAGCAATGAAGTAATCCCTATCTGTTTAAGTTTGGTAATAATAAAACTCCTATAAAACAATTCTTCAACTCCTCCTGTAAAAAGAGAAGTAATAACCATGAAATAAAGCGATCGTTTACTGCCTATATTCCACATAAAACCAGAGTTACCTACTTCAACCCACACTCGCACTGATTCTGGAAGACAATATAAAATAAAACAAAAAATAATCAATAGCAAAAAAATACAAATAAGCAACTTAACAAAAATTAAAAATGCTTGCCAAATAAAAATAGGATTAAATTTAGGAATAAAAAACTCATCTCTAAAATTATAAGAACTTGTTAATTTAGAAAAATATACAACAAAAAGAATTAAAAAAGTACTATACAACCAATAATAATAATGATTTTTATCAAAATTCCAAAGATCAACATCAATACTGTCAAAAGGAGAAATACGGGTAACTATAAAATAGGATAATAGAACCTCCAAAAAAATATACCTTAAAGGGTATTTATTTAATAATGTCATAATAAATTATAGATATATAAATATAAGATTGTCAAATTTTGTGATAATTAATCCAAAACTGATTCTATACATTTTTGATATATTTAAAATATACTTCTTAAAAAGAGATTTTCAGTGATTTTATTATTTATAGTAAGTGCATTAAATTTATTAACAAGATATTACTTAAGACTAAATCTAATATATTTAAATTTAATCTTAATGTCACTTTTTTTAATAAAAAAAAATGCTCATTTGTCACTCACATTCATGATTAGTACAAGTTTTCTAGTCATTTTTGAAATTAGCCTAAACTTTAAAAGACTTGAGGATAATTTTTATCAAATAACAAATATTACTTATTTTGCAAAATATTCAAATACCAAGATTGAATCAATAGATGGATTTGGTAAAAAATATAAATTTATATTCAAAAATATTGAAAATAAATATACAATCGGAGATATCGTCAAAATTCAAAATAATAAAATACAACTTATCAAAAGACCCCTGCTAGTAAATATCAGAGAAAAATATAATAAACTAATAAACCGGTTTTTAAACTCAATCAGTACCAAATATTCTCACTTTTCAAAAGCGATTTTAACAAACAATAAATCAGATATAACAAAATATGAGAGTAATTTATTTC